>DASYHR010000050.1:0-2105 GCA_035998385.1 Dyadobacter sp.
AGCTTGATAAGTCCATGGCATTGTTTGATAGTCTGGTGAAAGAGCGGCCAGAACTGCCGTTTCTGCATAACAACCACGGTATTATTCAGGCGTATATAGGAAACAGGCATGAACAGAAACACGAGGTAAACGAGGCCAATAGCAGATATGACGGAGCTTTTGCAGATTTCAAAAAAGCAATGGAGGTGGCTCCTGCCAGGAAGTTTTATAATGTCAACCAGGGAAATGTATATCGCTATTGGCAGCAGTATGACGAAGCAAAACTGAGTTACCAGACTTACCAGGATAAAAGTGCTCTGAACAATACGGCCATCATGTTTGCTGGTCGCGAGATGATGAGAGATGCCAAGTATTATCTGGGTGTTGCCATACAGATCGACTCACTACACAGGGTTTTTCAATATAATATGACGATCCTGGTAAAAGGAAAACAGAAGGAAATGATGAGGCTCGTGGCTTCTAATGAAAACAGCCCGTTTTCAGATATAGGGATCAAGTATAGTCGTGACGGTTTTGTAACCATTTACCTGTACGACTACGAATATGATAAACTGACTTTTCCGGGCAGACACTTTATGCCATTACCGGCAGCGGAGTATAATGAGGATTATTTTATTCCGGAGTATGATTTCAAATTTGTTCCCTATTCTAAACAGAAGAACAAAACGGGAAAAGTGAAGAGGGTAAATTACAAAACTCAGAAGGTAAAAATGCCTGGAAGAAGGGGGAAATCAGGAACGAAATGTCCTGTTTTCTGACTCTAAAACTTCAAATGGGTAACTATTTGCATAATGTGAGTTGTAATTTTCTCACCTGTTGCATTTTCTCTACTTAAGCTGTGTGCCTGCCAGGCGACCCAGTATGTTTTGAACCTCCATAAAGCTGATCGGCTTGTCTAAGAAGTAGTCTGCGCCACGTTTGAACGCCTCTTCGCGAAGGTTCGTCATCGCACTCATCATGACCACTTTTGTGTCTGTACCATCAACAATCCTACTTTTAATTCCCTCTATTTCATTAATCCCTCTGCCGTCAGGTAAGTTGTTATCAAGGAAAACCCACTCAGGATTTAGCTCCTTGATACAAGATAATCCCTCTGATAGTGTGGTGAATAGTTTGATAGTGGAAGGTGCTATGGATGCAAGTTGTCTTTCAAGGAAGTTGCGCATGAGTATCCCCAAATCTTTCTCATCTTCAATAATTATTATTGTCATGGTACTATGTAAAAAATACTAAAATCTTTTGAGGGACTTTGTCGATGGCAAACGGATATACTGTGTATGAGAATAAAACAATCTTGCCATCCACACTGACAAATCGCTTGATTTGGTGATAGCGTTTAAATCGCCAGCGACCCCTATTCAAAAGTGATGACAGAAAATTGCCGAAAATATGTTCAGCTAGGGGTGCTTATGATACAATCCGTGTATAAAAATCAAAGTGAGGTAGATTTACTTCATTTGTAACTGTTTGATTTTAAGTTATTTGTGTTGTAGTAGGGGTTTGGAACGGGTTTTTAAATATTTTTGGCAGGCTTTAAATATTTAATAATTAAACGTTAGAATCATGGCTAGTAACAGAGCTTTTTGGGGAATTGTAACTGCAGCGGCGGTTGGAGCAGTAATAGGTTTACTATTCGCTCCGGATGAAGGAAACAAGACCAGAAAAAAAATTAAGAAAAAAACCAATAGTCTTGCAGGTGATTTGATTGATGCTTTGGAAAAAAGCAAAGAGAAAGCATTTAAGGCGGCAGATGAGGCGAAAGAAAAAGGTGCTCAGTATAAAGATGAAGCAATTGAGACTGCTGACGACTATATTGACGAAGCTAAAAATGAGATTAACAAATACAACTAAGAGATTCCGACCAGTTGACTCATCATTCAAATCATGAAAAATAAACCTGTTAAGTTGGACTCGGTTTCCGGGCATTTCAAAACTGCCGGTAAATATGTAAAGGATTTGATGACATCTGGACCCGACGGCATTGCCGGAAAGGGAATGGAACTCGGAGTGGGGGCAATGCTTGCCAGAACGGCGTTAAAACGATTGCCCCCACCTCTAAATCTGATAGCTCCTGTCGTTGCTGAAAAGGTGATTTTGAAATACGG
>DASYHR010000083.1:0-2090 GCA_035998385.1 Dyadobacter sp.
CTCCTGCTCGTTGCGGACCGGCAATATCACACAAATCTTCAGGTCAGCATCCACAACAGGATGTGAGAAAAGCCCTTGATCATGAGCTGCCGGGCCGGGATTTATTTCAGTAAGTTGTTCGTGCATATACAGGTTTACAGATACGGATTGCAGTATGTTAAAACTTTATACCAAACCCGCTGAATTTTCGCAATTGCAGTCGGGTACGATAATGTTATAACTGTGCCTTTGTCAACAAACTTTATCATGCGTAAAAATTCTCTTCACGATCTGATAGAAAAAATCAAACATCAGGCTGCTTACACCGACGAGCATGCAAAATTCCCAATAAAGGAATTTGAGTGGATCAGACTCTCGGGTCTTCTCACCGAGCCTATCTGCCGTGACACAATGCTGTTTCGTCAGAATTATTCACCTAAACTGGTTGAAATCCTCAAACTTGTTGGTTCTGCAAGTTTGCCGGTAGCCCGAATCTTAGAAGGACATTTCAACGCGTTGCTACTGATCAGTCTTTTTGGTAGCCCACTACAGAGAAAACACTATTTTGGAAAAGCTTTTGACTCAAATTTATTGTTTAGTGTTTGGAATACCCAGGGTAGTGACGGTGTCAATATCACTAACACGGGCACAAACCAGTACAGGTTGACGGGAAGCAAAGCATTTTGCCCTGGCGCAGGGTGGATTCAGCAGCCTTTGATTACCGGCTCGCTTGTATCTAAAAAAGGAATTGGCTGGCAGATGTGCATGATCCCTGAAGATAAGGTCAAAGAAATAAAAGTAAACGGCGATGTTTGGAAACCGTTAGGGATGCGGCCATCAGCAAGCTTTAACATGGATTTTTCTGGTATCGTCATAGATCCAAAAGATTTATTGGGTCCTTGTGATTCCTACTACCAGCAGCCTTACTTTTCAGCCGGATCACTTCGGTTCTCCGCTGTTCAGCTTGGCGCAGCCCAGGCGCTGTTATCACATGTTCAGCAATCCCTTAAAAATTCTGGCAGAATACACGACACACTGCAGAAAACCAGAATTGCAGAGATCGCCGGCCTGGTTGAAACTGGCAATCTTTGGGTAAGACAAGCGGCTATCCACAACGACAGATGGCATAATAAGCCAAGTTTTCACAATTCATTGATATCCTATGTCAATATGACCAGGTCAATTGTCGATCACCTGTGTGTAAAAATTATGCAACTTGCGGAGCGCTCTATTGGCGTCAGTTCGCTAATGAAGCCGCATCCTGTTGAACGCTTACACAGGGATTTGACGACCTACCTTAGACAAGCTGCACCTGACGCGGCTATGCTTTCTGTCGGGGATTATGTCTCAGGGCTTCAAAATACAGATTTGTTGTGGGATGAGGGTGTTGAGTCTATGTAATCTTCTGGATCGCAATGGCCAGATTATCTGAAATTGTATAACTGATTTGCATCTCTGATTTGTCATGAATGACCGCTATAGATTGCAATTCTGCTCTTTGTGTATTCCAAAAGTGAACACGATATTCTCCCGATGAAAAGCCCGGTAACCAAAGCTCGAAATGTGTAGGGGATGGAGGGGAGTTTTTTTTCTTGTGTCTGTCAATCTTCATCAACCATATCACTGCCTGGAAGGCATCAGCACAACCAAATGCGGACAAATTTTTGCTATTCGTTTTAATTTGAGTACTGATATTTTTACGTCTGAAATTACGCCAGTCAATCAATTCCACAAATGCGGCCATATTGTGTTGTGCACGCCGCATCCCGTGCGTCAACGTGTGTGGGTATCTATAGGGCCAGCGCATCCCCCCCCCGGCAGCCCCGGACGCAAGGTGTGCCCATTGCATGTAAAGAAAGTAGGCATCGTCAAATGCTTCGCTCAAACCTTTCCGGTTTTTGCGGAAATAAGTAATAGGCCCGTGCTCACTGTCCAGGAAAGGCCTTTCATCTGTGATGCTATCGATTGAGGATTTTACCATCAGACCCGTTGCAAGTGCGGCAGCGTGCAGATTGACCGGGCTGTCAATTGAGGATTTTTCATATAAATGTATGGATGCAAAATCAAGCCCGGGATTTTTGAAAATCAGATCAGTCATTTCGTGGTTTTGC
>DASYHR010000135.1:0-1555 GCA_035998385.1 Dyadobacter sp.
ACAGCAGTTCAGGAATATCTTGTGAATGAAATTCAGGAGGTATACCGTCTGCAAGGTGTGAAGATCAATGACAAGCATATCGAATGTATCGTTCGTCAGATGATGCAGAAGGTAGAAATCCTTGACGCTGGTGATACCAACTTCCTGGAAATGCAGCCGGTTGACCGTGTTGTCTTCCGTGAAGAAAATGATAAAATACTTGACCTTAAAGTTGTTGAAGATGCTGGTAGCTCCGAAACATTGAAACCAGGTATGATCATTTCTGTACGTCGTCTGCGTGATGAGAATTCAAGCTTGAAACGTCGTGACCTTAAACTGGTAGTAGCACGTGACGCGCAAGCGGCAGTTGCGAAACCTACTTTGATGGGTATTACACAAGCATCTTTGGGTACTGAAAGTTTTGTTTCTGCGGCTTCGTTCCAGGAAACAACCAAAGTACTTTCCGAAGCAGCTGTACGTGGAAAACGTGATGAACTGAAAGGTCTGAAAGAGAACGTGATCGTTGGTCACCTGATCCCGGCTGGTACAGGTATGCGTAAGTACGAAAACCTGATCGTAGGATCACAGGAGGAATACGATGCATTAGCTGAATCCCGTGAAAAGCAGTCTCGCAAAAAGCGTGAATTGGCTTAGTAGGAATTCAAACAGATAAAAAGAGCCGGTTCTGCGTAAGTGGAACCGGCTCTTTGTTTTTACATGCCCGTGAAATTTAGTAATTTACGACCTCAGAGTATTTGTCCTACAACATAGCATCATTACAAAGCAGCTACCAAAACCTCAAAAATGGAAGAGAATAAAGAAAACGAACAGCAGATCAACGTTGAGTTATCAGAAGAAATGGCAGAGGGGGTATATTCCAATCTGGCGATGATCGCTCATTCCAATAGTGAATTTATCCTCGACTTCATACGCCTGATGCCTGGCGTACCACGTGCCAAAGTGAAAGCGAGAATTATCGTTACACCCGAACATGCCAAACGTTTGGTTGCTGCTTTGAAAGACAATATAAAGAAGTATGAAGATCAATATGGTCCGATTCCAAGTTCTCAGGATAACGAGCCGAATTTCAATTTTCCGATCAGCTTTGGCGGACCCGGAGGAGAAGCCTGAGGTTTATCGGAATCTTTACCAATGCCCTGGAATACGCTTTGTTAAGCATGTTTCAGGGCATTTTGTTTAAAATATCTTCTTTGCTTTTTCTCGTATAGATTTAAAACCTTCTTTTACCGGGTCGCTCTTTTGGGATTCTTCACTAGCCGACGGAGTTGCGGAGGCCGGTTGTCTTGGTGTAGATTCTGTTTTAGAGACGGTAGTCGGTTTTTGATCAGTGTAGTCCGTTGGTACTGACTGAACTGAACCTGGCTTAATACCCTGTTGCAACCATTCTTTGGCAAATACACTGGCTGTTGCGTTTACATCTTTTCCTGCACGATATACGGCTTTCCATTTCAGAGACATCTTTTCGTAAACAGGATTAACAAATGTTTTTCTTCTGGCATTGGTCGCCAAAGCCGCGTTAAAATCGACGGTCGGAACCAATTTGACATACTCTTCC
>DASYHR010000140.1:0-4028 GCA_035998385.1 Dyadobacter sp.
TCCTCTTTTTGCCAGGCCTGATTCCCTGGATATACCATCTCTTAAAAGCCGGTTTCAGAAAGATTTTATGATTGGAACTGCAATCAATGCAAGACAAATTAAAGAGAGTATTCCTGCTGAAACAGAGCTCATTGCAAAGCAATTCAGCGCCATCACGCCAGAGAATGTGATGAAGGCACAAAGTCTGCAGCCCCGATGGAACACCTTCAATTTCGAAATGGCGGATCAGATGATCACGTTCGCGAATAAATACCAGATGAAAGTGAATGCTCACACGCTGGTATGGCATAGCCAGCTACCTGTATTTGTCCGCACGTTGCAGACAGCCGATTCTGTAAGGATGTTCATGACGAATCATATCAATACCGTTGCCCGCCGTTATCATGGCAAGGTGCAGTCCTGGGACGTAGTCAATGAAGCGCTCAACGAGGATGGAACACTCAGGAAATCGATATTCTACAACAAACTTGGAGAAGATTATATCATTGAGGCGTTCCGGCTGGCTGAGGCTGCCACGCCTGATACAGACCTTTATTACAACGACTACAACAACGAAAAGCCTGCTAAAAGAAAGGGTTGCATCGACGTCATTAAAAAAATTCAGGCTGCAGGTGTTAAAATTGACGGAGTAGGTATACAGGGGCACTGGCATCTGGGAAAGGTGCCGTTGCAGGATATCGAAGAAAGTATTGTCCAATATGCGGCGTTGGGCATCAAGGTCGCGATCACCGAACTTGATATAGAGGTACTAAAACGCGATTTTCAGGGTGCCGAAATAAGTCAGCGAATGAAAAGTGATCCGTCTCTCGACCCTTACAAGGCAGGCCTGCCCGACAGTTTGCAGCAACGGCTGGCGGAAGACTATGACGCTCTTTTCAAACTATTTATCAAACACAAAGACAAGATAGCCCGCATCACACTCTGGGGAGCCCATGACGGACAAACCTGGCTGAATGGCTGGCCGGTACCAGGAAGAACCAATTACCCTCTCCTTTTTGACAGAGACTATAAACCTAAGCCTGCTTTTTATAAAATCATCGAGTCAAAATAACAATTTATATACCAAACCACTTATACCAGCTACAATAAACAAATGAACAAACACGCCTTAAACATCATTTTGGCAGCCGCCTTGACCGTCTCGGCCGCTTGGGCTCAAACCGGCCAAGCTGCATTAAAAGAAGATTTCAAGCCGTCGGAGCTCAACCAGCCTGGCCAGGAGTACCCTATGGTAAACTCACAGGGATACGCCCGCTTCCGTCTCAAGGCGCCTCAGGCCGATAGCGTGAGAGTAAGCCTGGGTCTTGGCGGAAAAGGCGGGACCGTACTTACCAAAGATGCGGATGGATTTTTCAATGGTACCACCGAGGGACCTATGGATGAAGGATTTCATTACTACCATCTTACCGTAGATGGGGCGAAGGTGAACGATCCGGGAGCTCTGAATTACTATGGCTCTATTCGGTGGGAAAGTGGCATCGAAATTCCGGCCCACGATCAGGATTTTTATATGCTCAAAGACGTGCCTCACGGACATGTACAGCAGATCCTCTTCCCTTCCAAAAGCACCAACACCTCTCGCCGGGCATTTGTGTATACTCCTCCAGGCTATGAAAAATCTACCAAACGTTATCCGGTATTGTATCTTCAGCATGGCTGGGGCGAAGACGAGACCGCGTGGAGCAACCAGGGCCGCGCGAATCTGATCATGGATAATCTGATAGCCGACAAGAAAATTGAGCCGTTCATTATCGTAATGACCTACGGTATGACAAATGAAGTTAAAATGGGAAAAATCAGGGAATTCAAGATAGAACCGTTTCAGACAGTGCTAACTGATGAGCTGATTCCGTATGTGGATGCCACATTCAAGACGTTACAGGCCCGCAATAGCCGTGCTATGGCAGGTCTTTCTATGGGTGGGATGGAAACGCGCACAATTACCCTTAACAAGCCGGATGTATTTGGCTACTATGCGCTTCTGAGCGGCGGTGTATATACCCCGGAAGACCTGAAAGATAAAACTAAACCGGCACTTGTATTTTTGAGCTCGGGCAGCAAGGAGAGACCCGACGGTGTACGTAATGCGGCAACCTCGCTGAAAGCAGCCGGATACAACGCAGTTTCTTACGTTTCGGAAGGGACCGCGCACGAGTTCCAGACGTGGCGCCGAAGCTTACAACAGCTTGCCCCGCTCCTATTTAAGTAACTACAGATTATTTTCAGGTTTCCGTGCCGGTAATATTTTTGCCGGTACGGAGACCTTGCTATTCCGAACCTGAGGTATTTGCAGGGTTCAGGAATTATTGACCGATAGGTTCGGCGTTATGAGTTTTATAACAAACGTGCTGGAACAAGCTTACATTTCCGAATAACTAAGATATAAGGCGATCGTCTCCCTGCTCGTAGTGTTCATGGGTTTTTACCGGAGCACTTTTGGATTTGTTCATCCGCATCTGAAACACGTCTACCAGCAATGAAAATGCCATTGAGAAGTAAATGTAGCCCTTTGGAATTTCAAGCCCGAATCCCTCGCTGATCAATGAAAAGCCGATCAATAATAAAAATGACAAAGCCAGCATTTTGAATGCGGGATGCCGGTTCACAAAATTACTTATCGTTTCGGCTGCCACGAGCATTAATATAACCGTAGCAATAACTGCCACATACATGACCCATACCTCCTTAACCATACCAATAGCGGTAATGATTGAATCTATAGAAAAAACTACATCCATAATCAGTATTTGCGTCAGCACCTGCCCGAACGTAGAAGCTTTTATCTGTTTGCTCTGATCACCCTCCTCCCCTTCCATCTTATGATAGATTTCGGTCGAGCTTTTGTAAAGTAGAAATAACCCTCCCGCGAGCAGTACAAGTTCTTTCCCTGAGAACCCTTCGCCAAAAATCACAAATAGGTCTTTGTCCAGCTTCATAATAAGGGAAATGACCAGCAAGAGGCCAATACGCATCACCCCCGCGAGAATCAGACCATATTGTCTGGCTTTCTTTTGCTGGTCGGCAGGAAGCTTTGCGGCAAGAATTGATATAAAAATAACGTTATCAATACCAAGAACCGCCTCCAGAGCGATTAATGACAGGAGCGAAATGATGACTTCGAATTCCATAAGTATCTGAAGATTTAGCTTTCAATATAAGGACTAAGTATGAATTAACTCACCACTTCACAGGAGCTTAATAACAATATCCCAGTACATAACTCCAATTAAAGTTTTGATTTTAAATTATCTTATGTAAATTTACAACTGTAAAAATACAAATGCAAAGAATATGACGTATCTCAGCGCTCAACCCAAATTAACAACTTCATGGGAAGAAATATGTTACCCCGTAAATCCGGTGTGGCTGGGCGAACTGTTGCCGGAATACGAGATCATGGCTACCGATAAGCAGCAACTTATCGTTGGTCAACCGTTTCGGGGATCTAAGACAATCTTCGGTATTCAAAGTGCTGATTATACTATTATACCCAATACACTAATCAGGGAAGTTGTAGATAAGCTATTTTCAGAGTATAAACTGGAAATTGTATATACATCCACAGGTGAATTCAGCATTCATATCGTTCTACCCGGGCAACTTTCCATTGGCGGAGAACAATTGCAGCGGAGCATGATCCTGACGAATAGTTATAATGGAAAAACCCCATTTAGCGTACAAGGAAAGACCTTGACAACATTGGTTGATGGTTCAGCTAGCCCAACCACCAGCTTATACCGTGAAATATGTCAAAACGGGCTGATTGGATGGGCAGACTCTTTTTCTGAACTCCCGACATATCGATCATGGCTGAAACAGCGCGGCCAGGGTAAAGAGAAAAAACAGATCGCCAACAGGGGTGGTGCTTCACAAAAAAATACCGGTAGCCGAAAAATCCACCACAGCAAGCAGACACCAGAACTGTTTCAGAAACAGCTATATGAATTGCTGGCTGGTCAGAATTTTCACAGCCCGGCTTTAACAACTACTGTTTATGAGTCTTTCCAACAAAAGTCTCTTGGCCGGGC
>DASYHR010000145.1:0-2313 GCA_035998385.1 Dyadobacter sp.
AAAAGGATGCCTTTGATAGAGCGAAGTTTTATGTCGCACTGACACGAGCACGATATAGTGCAGCTATAATTTGCGATTACTCTGCCATCCAATTAATAGATGGAGTTAAAAAGTGGAAGCCGGAATAATGAAGAACCTTCATTTCTTCCGGCCCAATTACACTAGGTAATCGAAGGCATTTTACCTACAGAAGAACATGCCGTAAATCTTGCATTGATGTCTTCCTTCAATATCACTCAATAACAAATAGGTGATTTAATACAAAGTGATACAGGAAATTAGCGCTTGTGAACGAGCAATATGCCTGAAATCTATCATCCTTATTCTTATCGCCGAAGTCGGAAACTGATTTCATGGAAAATGCAGATATTGGTCGCGGTTTTGAGCAATGTTTGGAAGTGTAAAATAGTCCGTAACTTTCCATATCTAATCCTATAAGCTTCCTACTATGTCCTTTTATCTCCTCAATCACCTGATTGTTGGCAATTACGCCTGCACCAGACGCAAAAGGCCCAATATGAATATTTAATTCAGTGGGAATATCCTTTACAGGCCAATCATTTTTGATGCGATCCACATAAGCTCGAGATCCTTTGCAAGAAAGAAATAATTCTCTTACATCTGTATCGAGATCAATAGACTTAAAGTCTGGCTCGAAAAGGCGCTCACCAGTATCAGTCGTCTTGATTTTACCGCTTCCACTGTCGAAAGATTGATCAGCAATCAATACGTCTCCTAAATTCCCAACCCCTTTTATCCCTCCCGCTATTCCAACCATTGCAACATACTTAGGTCTGAAGTTTTCAATTACCTTATTTGTCAAAACTGATGTCGCTACCATACCCATTTGCGGAGCACAAGCTGCTATAACTGAAATGGATAAATTTCCCTTAGTAAAAATCCCTCTAAAATACTCTGTACTGTCGTGACTTAATCGAAATGAGTCCCAATTACCATCGAGCTTTAAAACCGCATCTAGCTCCGGAGAACGCAATGCAGTTATAATTGCAAGATCATAATTATAAGTAATATCAGCCACTTTCAAATCCCGCTTGGAGTTTATAAGATAATTAATTCTATTAAGAATTTGCTTTTCCCATTTAGTATTTTCTTGATCATACTTAACTAAAGCCCATAACTCATCTGAAAAATCGCCCTTAAATGTTTCTATGAAATCGTCAAATTCAGAAAAGCCAATAATATGAAATGGCTTCTTAAATCTTGGATTCCGATTTATTTCGTTTAAAAAATTTACTCCGTTTTGAGGAAATGGGTCGTCCCCATCTCTTGTAGGCAGAGATAAGTCGAGAATTAAAAGGTCATAATGATTATTAACAAGATATTGCTTCGCTGAGGTTACGTTCGTAGCGGTCTCAAATATCTTCACCTCCGGTATTATTTCCAACAATCGCCTAACTGCTCTTATTTTGTGTTGATTATCATCAACAACCAAAACATTAATCATTTCCAATATTTTTATACTAAGTTCCCAATTACTACATTTTTCAACTCTTTCTGCCAGTTCGACTGATCTGCACCATAGTATATAGTGTCAAGATATACATCCGAAAATTGCCTCTTTAAAATGATTTTTAAGCTCTTTAAGTCTATATAATTTTCACCCTCACCAAATGTTTCGAATTGAGTTATCACAACCACCTTACAATTCTTCTTTTTTCTTACCAACTCAGTTAGAATGTCCATTCCTGCCAGTTTTCGAAACTTATACCCATCTTCACCAGACTTTATATCAAAGTTCGGCAGTTGCATATCTAACAGGATCAGATCATAAGCTCCTTGAATAATTTCTTTCAACCCCGACTGGTAAGATCTTCTCAAATCAATAAAAATGGCAGGAAAATTTGATGAAATGAAATCAAGAATTTGTTTCGACTTATGCTGATCATCTTCAATTAATAGTAGCTTCATTGATTGTTTTTTGAAGATTATTTATACCAAACATTATTGTAGTTTTAAAAATTCTGTCCTCCTTCACTTCATCTATTTCAATTATATAACTGTCCCTTAACAAGTCTGTCCTTATAGTTTTATCAATCTTGAGGTACCCAGTTCCATCCTCTGTTCTTGTCCTTTCACTGTCTATATGCTTAGCATTAGATAACAACAAGCTCTTCTCGGCGATAGTGGCATTTAATTTATCAAGATTAATTTCATTCGAAAAATTATTTTGAACAACAATCTTCAATAAATCTGATTCCAGCTCAACAGAAATTAAAATCTTAATTTCATCAGCGGATAAATCTGAATGCTGGATAGCATTATGCAACAGATTCTGAATCAAATAAGTAAAAT
>DASYHR010000157.1:0-5189 GCA_035998385.1 Dyadobacter sp.
AGGAAGTTCGCCATATACGTTTGGATAAATGTAATCTGCGATCGTCTGATTTCCGTTTTCATCAAATTTATACTGAACGGATGGAGAAGTAGCTGATGGATTTTTTCCTGCACCAAGTTCAGACTGGTACAAATACTCTCCCAATTCTCTCGTATTCAGCAAGTCAAGCATTTTGCCCGGACGCTGCGTTCCTGTGTAAAAATCGAAGGTAATGTTAGGTGCGCCCGGCTTTCCTTTTTTTGTCGTGATAATCACAACACCGTTTGCAGCACGTGCGCCATAAATAGATGCTGCAGAAGCATCTTTAAGAACCTGCATGGACTCAATGTCATTCGGGTTCAGCTGATTCAATGTACCCTGAGTCGGAACGCCATCAATAACATATAAAGGGCTGTTATTGTTGATAGACCCGAATCCACGAACACGTACCATGGTACCACCACCCGGCGAGTTGTCATTCCCGACAGTCACACCGGCAGCACGACCCTGGAGCATTTGAGTAACGCTGGCCGCGGGTACTGCTGTGAGTTCCTTCGGGCTGATGACCGTCACAGCACCTGTGATATCCTGTTTACGCTGAGAGGCGTATCCGGTTACCACCACTTCTGTCAGACTTTTTACATCGTCAGAAAGCGTGACGTCAATTACAGATCTGTTACCAACAGTAATTTCCTGCTTAATAAAACCGATGGAAGAATAGACAAGCACGGAGTTAGAATTTGCAGCTTGAATAGAATAGCTTCCGTCTGCATCGGTTACTGTTCCGGTGTTGGTACCTTTCAGTTGTACATTTATACCGGGAAGTCCTGCACCATCAACCGCGGATGAGACTTTTCCCGTCACTTTTTTGTCTTGCGCAAAGGCATTACTGCCAGGCAAGGTGGCCATTAATACGATTACAAACCATACAAGGACTCGTAAATTTTTGAGCATACAGATAGGGGTTACTGGTGATAATATTGTACCATTTTTTGCAAGAATTGTGTCAAAAGTAAATATATAGGTGACAAAAAAATATTAAAAAGGAATTAATTGAAGAAAAAATATAATTATATAAATGGTTACAAATTTTAGGCATCCTGTTATTGTACAAATCAGCAAACGTTTGCACCAATAGCACGATTCTTGCTTTCCTACCAGAATCGTCCGATTTTGATGCCGGGAAATAGGATGAAATTTTTGCAACTGAACGACTAAATTTGTGGTTATCTAAACAGCGCCGGGTGCAACCGGGGGAATAAAAACCAATGGAATGAGCTTGGAAAAAACGAATGATACCGGAGTGAGCAGTCAGGATCTGATAGAGGTTCAGGGGGCGCGTGAACATAATCTTAAGAACATTGATGTTAGCATTCCGCGGAATAAACTCGTGGTTGTTACGGGCATCAGTGGTAGTGGAAAGTCTTCGCTGGCATTTGATACGATTTACGCGGAAGGACAGCGGCGTTACATGGAGAGTTTTTCTTCCTACGCCCGTGGCTTTATCGGAGAAATGGAGCGCCCTGACGTCGATAAAATCAGTGGTTTGTCTCCTGTTATCAGTATAGAACAAAAAACCACTTCCCGAAATCCCCGCTCTACTGTCGGAACGGTTACCGAGATATACGACTTCCTGAGGTTACTTTATGCACGTGCCGGAGATGCCTATTCGTACGTAACAGGCAGGCGTATGGTGAAACAATCGCAGGATCAGATCGTCAACCAGTTGATGACTCAATTTCTTGGGAAAAAGATTATGTTACTAGCTCCTGCTGTAAAGGGGAGAAAGGGACATTACCGTGAACTGTTTGTGCAGATTGCGCGCATGGGGTATACAAAGGTGCGCGTGGACGGAGAGGTACAGGATATTGCGCCAAAAATGCAATTGGACCGGTATAAGGTGCACGATATTGAAATTGTGATAGACAGGATTATTCCTAAAACTGAGGAGCAGGATTCGCAGTCACGATACAGATTGAGCCAGTCCGTGGCAACTTCCATCAAGCAGGGTAAAGGTGCTTTAATGGTTTTGGACGACAAAGGACAAACTTATTATTTCTCTCAGAATCTCATGGATCCTGAGTCAGGGATCAGTTATGATGATCCTGCGCCGAATGCATTTTCTTTCAATTCGCCTTACGGTTGGTGCCCTACGTGCCAGGGATTGGGTGTGGTGGAAGAAATTACCGAGGAGGCAATTATGCCGGATAAGTCGTTGAGCATTAGCAAAGGTGGTATAGCTCCGATGGGTGAATACCGCGACGCGTGGATCTTTAAGCAATTGGAAGTATTGCTCAAACCGTTCAAGGTAACTATGGCAACTCCGTTGTCGAAGTTTCCGGAGGAGGCATTAAAAGTTGTTCTGTATGGCAGTGAAGATGCGGTGGCTGTACCTTCCAAAAAATATCCTGGTACCGAGTGGGAGACGAAGTTTGACGGGATCGTTAATTTCCTGAAAAGACAGCAAGAGTCGGGAAATGATAAAATTCTGGATTGGCTGAAAGATTTTATGGTGATCCGGACTTGTCCTGAATGCCATGGTAAAAGACTGAAAAAGGAATCACTACATTTCAAAATTGATAAAAAAGATATATCTGAACTTGCAGATATAGACGTAAGAGAACTGGCCAACTGGCTGGAAGGTCTGGAAGATCGGCTGGAAGATCGTCAGCAGGTAATCGGTCACGAAGTTCTTAAAGAAATCAGAAAAAGGGTAGGGTTTTTGCTGGATGTAGGACTCGACTATCTGACTCTGAATCGTGCACTACGCACGCTTTCCGGTGGGGAGGCGCAGCGGATTCGTCTGGCAACACAGATTGGTACCCAACTTACAGGTGTGCTATACATCATGGATGAACCCAGTATCGGGTTGCATCAGCGCGATAATGTCCGCCTGATCAATTCGCTGAAAAATCTGAGAGATTTGGGTAATACGGTTTTGGTTGTGGAGCACGACAAAGACATGATGCTTGCTTCTGACTACATTCTGGATATTGGTCCGGGTGCAGGAAGGCATGGCGGTAACGTAGTGGGCTCGGGCACGCCGGAGGAATTTCTGAAAAATGGATCGGTAACCGCCAATTACCTGAGTGGGAGAGATGGTATTGTTGTTCCGAAAAAAAGAAGAAAAGGGAATGGTCAGTCGATATCATTAAAAGGCTGTACGGGGCATAACCTGAAAAACGTCAATATGACGGCTCCGTTGGGGACGATGATATGTGTAACCGGCGTGAGTGGTAGCGGGAAGTCTTCATTGATTCATGAAACGCTGTTTCCACTTTTGAATCAACATTTTTACAAGTCAAGAAGAGAGCCACTTCCTTATAAAAGTATTGAGGGGCTGGAACATATAGATAAGGTTATCGAAGTGGATCAGTCTCCGATCGGACGGACGCCACGTTCCAATCCGGCGACTTACACCAATTTGTTTTCGGATATCCGTACGCTCTTTGCCGAATTACCCGAAGCGAAAATCCGTGGTTACAAACCAGGACGTTTTTCATTCAATGTAAAAGGAGGAAGGTGTGAGGATTGCGAAGGCGCAGGAATGAAGAAAATTGAAATGGACTTTTTGCCCGATGTTCACATAAACTGTGAAACCTGCAAAGGTAAACGGTTCAATCGGGAGACTTTGGAAGTGCGTTTCAAAGGGAAATCTGTAGCGGATATTCTGGATATGACGGTGGAATCGGCGTTGGAATTTTTCGAAAACCAACCAAGAATACTCCGGAAGGTACAGACCCTAAATGATGTGGGCTTGGGGTATATTACCCTTGGACAACATGCAACAACCCTGTCGGGAGGAGAAGCGCAGCGGGTGAAACTTTCGGAA
The DNA here is from genome assembly GCA_035998385.1 of Dyadobacter sp. Classification (GTDB taxonomy): domain Bacteria; phylum Bacteroidota; class Bacteroidia; order Cytophagales; family Spirosomataceae; genus Dyadobacter. Next base: position 3,812 of record DASYHR010000157.1, read on the forward strand.
GAACTTTCGAAAAGAGACACAGGTAAAACCTTATATATTCTTGATGAACCAACTACCGGTTTACATTTTCAGGACATCCGCCATTTGCTCAACGTGTTGAACAAACTGGTTGAAAAAGGAAATACAGTTTTGATTATTGAGCATAACCTCGACGTGATTAAAGTCGCGGATCACGTGATTGATGTAGGGCCGGAAGGAGGAGCTTTGGGCGGTAAAATCATTGCAGAAGGAACTCCGGAAAAAGTTTCTAAAGTGAAAGGCAGCTTCACGGGCCACTTCTTGAAAGAGGAATTGAAAGGGTAGTATAGAAATATTTTATGAATTTGTTTTGAGCCACAGTCCCGAAAAGGATTGTGGCTTTTTTTATTGAATAATAGTTTTGTTTAATAGAAAAATTAATACAATAAATTAAATAGATTTGTAGTATTAATTTTATAAAATCACCTCTATGCAAAAAAATTTAATAGTTATTTTACTTGTTTTCGTTGTTGCTTCGTGTGCGCCAAAAGTTAAAACAAATCTTACCTCCAAACATGCGGCTCTTAGCTATGATGAGGACGTAATTGTCCTCGAAAAACTGGACAGCATACCGGCTTCTTCAGAAATATTGGGTACCGTTAAAATCGGAGATGCGGGAATGAGTACAAATTGCAACTTTACTCAGGTCATCGCAAAAGCCAAAGAACAGGCTCGTATAGCGGGCGGCAATTCTATCCGCATTATTGAGCATAAATCTCCTGATTTTATGAGTTCGTGCCACCGGATTGTGGCAGAGGTCATCCGGCTCGATACTGAATCATTAACACGTATCAACTCGGTTGATGAATTTGTAGATCCAACAATGGATTATTCAATTTTACACGTCTATCGGCCCCGTGGCACCGGCGGCTTGGTAAGTTATAATTTGTACCTTGATAATTCTCTTATTTGCCGTGTCACTAATAAGTCCAGACAACAGATCAGAGTTAAGCAGACAGGTTCTGCAGAGCTCTGGGCCAAAACTGAATCCAAAGCATCAATTCCTATTCGATTAGTTAATGGAAGACAATATTACATCCGCTGTTCTGTAGCGATGGGAGTAATGGTTGGCAGACCGAGCTTTGAACTTGTAAGCGAGAAAATAGGTAAAAAGGAAATAGCAGCATTGAGATAATCAGATATATGAAAAAGATCCTATTTATATCGCTTATCCTACTGTCGTGTGTACATCATTTAGTAGCTCAGGATTTAATCGTTACAACCAAAGGCGATTCGATCAATTGCAGAATTACAAAGCGTCAGGATGACATTGTATATTTTAAGTACGTCAGAGATAGCAAAGTCAATGCCACACTGATCCCTGCGAATCGAATATTATTTATTCAGGAAGGTTATTATG
>DASYHR010000159.1:0-2040 GCA_035998385.1 Dyadobacter sp.
AGTCAATGGGGTAGGTCAGGTGTGGTAATCGGGGTTGTAAAAGATTTCAACTTCACGTCATTGCACCAAAAAATTGAGCCGCTCACTTTGCCTTTCCAGGCGTATTCAAGCCGCTATCTTTCAATTAAAGTTAGGTCAAAAGACCTGACAAAGACGGTTGAGCAGGTTCGCGCAGTCTGGAGTGAAATTGCACCACAGCGGCCATTCCTGTTTAGTTTTCTCAATGAGGATTTCAACCGCCAATATCAGGATGATTTTATCTTCAGAAAATTGTTTACCACATTTTCCTGTCTGGCGATAGGCATTGCCTGTCTGGGTCTACTTGGATTGGCTACATATATGGCAGAACAGCGCACAAAAGAAATTGGTATACGGAAAGTGCTTGGAGCTGATTTTCGTACGATCGTGATGTTGCTATCGAGCGACTTCATTAAGTTGGTTGTGATCGCCATTCTGATTGCGACTCCTGTGGCCTGGTATGTGATGAATGAATGGCTCAACGGTTTTGCCTACCGGGTGGAAATCAGTTTCTGGGTTTTCCTACTGGCAGGTCTGATTGCCTTCTTGATTGTCGCATTGACCATCAGCTATCAGTCCGTGAAATCAGCTTTGATGAATCCGATCTCATCCCTCAAAAGCGAATAAAACATGCATCAGGCGGGTTGTTAAAATTGAATAGCTCCCGCCTGATATTTTGATATTTCTTTTGCCACGAAGCTTTTGTCTTCCTATTCAAATATATTGGTACATAAGATAAATGTTTGTTTATCAGGTTATTGTTGTGTGCTTTTATTTGATTTTTCGTGCTGAACTTTACAACCTGAAGATACTAGCAAACGTAAAGCGTGCATAAACGAGATTTTCCGGCTTCCAGATTCACAAAATAGTAAAATACGGCATTGACAACATGACTTACTGTTATCTTATCAGAGTATTTGCCTGACTCTGACCGTCTATTCAGAACTCGACACGGCATACATCAGCTAAAAACCTGAAAACAAAAATTCAGGAGTTCGCCATAGTCTTAGTCCTGTTGCTACATGAGTCTATTTTTAACGCTTCAATTAACTGGGCAGCGAACGCATAAAATCAAGTATTTCGCTTCCAATCTCTGCCACGTGAGTTTCCAAAGCAAAGTGGCCTGTATCATAGAATTTTAAGGTTGCATCAGGCAAATCTTTCTTGTATGCCTCAGCTCCGGCAGGAACAAAATAAGGGTCTTTGTTTCCCCAAACCAATAATAATTTAGGATGGTGCTGTCTAAAGTAATGATGGAACTTTGGATAAAGCTCTACGTTGGTTTTGTAATCTCTGACCAGGTCCAGCTGTATCTCAATATTGCCTGGCCTATCCAGGAAATATTGATCAAGGGTGTAGGTCTCCGGTGCAATCAGTGATGGGTTCGATACGCCCTGATGGTATTGAAACCAGGTAGCGTCTTTGGAGACGAAATCCGTAAGCGACTCCCGATTTGCCTGCGAAGGGTCTGCCCAATATTGACGTATCGGATTCCATTCATCGCTTAGCCCCTCCTGATAAGCATTTCCATTTTGGGAAATGATGCCCGTAATCTTTTCCGGGTTAGCCATTGCCAGCCGGAGTCCTACCGGCGCGCCGTAATCGAAAATGTAAACCGCGAAGCGTTTTAATCCAAGCGTATCAATAAAGGCTTGCATCGTAACAGCGAGATTGTCAAAAGTATAATTAAAGTCTTTATGATCTGGCGCGTCAGAGTAGCCAAATCCGGGTAAATCCGGAGCAAGCACGTGATATTGTTTACTCAGGATTGGAATGAGGTTCCTGAACATGTGTGAGGATGTAGGGTAGCCGTGAAGTAAAAGAATGGTCGGCGCGTTGGGAGCACCTGCTTCACGGTAAAACAGGTTCAGATCATTCACCTGAACGTTGCGGTAAGACAATGGGTTGTTTGACATAACTGGTTTATTAAAAGTTACTTGTTCTTTGGATTGTGCGAGGGTATCATTTGAAAAAATCAATGTCATTGATACAATGGCGATTGCGTAGTACTGTAAGTATTTC
>DASYHR010000294.1:0-2711 GCA_035998385.1 Dyadobacter sp.
GTGATTTCCGCGGATTGCACCTTGATCTCTTTAAGTCTTGTAGCCATTATTTGAAAATGTTAGTACGTCGATCAGAAGTATTCATCAAATCAACGTCCGGGTAGCTGTAATCTTGTTTAGGAGGATTGTAAACTATACCCATACAAACGATTACAAAGTGTTCCGGATCGTGACTCCCATATTATTCAACAATAAATATCGCAAGAACTATCCCTGCAACGCATATATTTTACTTTGTATTTTTGCAACATTGAACAATACCAGCGACGCCACGGTTTAAACACATGCGATCATTATCAACCACGATTTAATTGTTATGCTGAAAATAATACGTACAAACAGCGATAATCCTGATTTCACCAAACTGACCCGACTTCTTGATATTACCCTCTGCGAAATTTATGGCACTAAGCAGGAAGACTATGTCGAGTACAATCGTATTACAGATTTACCGACAGTAGTACTGGCTTACGAAAATGAGGAACCAATAGGCTGCGGATGTTTTAAAGAATTCAACGACGATAGTATTGAAATCAAGCGGATGTTTGTATTGCCTGAGCAACGTGGCAAGGGGCTGGCATCGCGTATTTTATACGAATTGGAAACCTGGGCTATTGAGCTGAAATACACTTACTCTGCATTAGAAACAGGTAAAGGACAACCTGAAGCGATTGACTTATATCAGAAACGCGGGTATACGATTACCTCAAATTATGGCCAATATGCGCAGGAAGAGCGTAGTGTATGTATGATGAAGGCGCTTTGGACGGATTAGAAATTCTCATGTTCGTTCAACCCTTACAGGGTTGGGATTCATTAAACCGTTATTTTAGTCAGGGGTTTCACCCCTGGCTATTCATATTCAAACCCTACAGGTTTGTACAACGTTAATATTATCATAATCCTGTATTTGAGAAACTATCTTTCAATCTCTCCTTAAACGCTAGTGGATTAAAATCCTCCACCCACCCACTATCCTCTCCATTAGCAAGTGCCGTTCTTAACAGGTTCAAAGTATTTTGTTCTATGGATAATCCTATCATATTGTCCACAGAATCATTGGGTACCGGTGTTTCTTCCTCCATTTATTTTCGTTTATCTATTAAAACTAACGCACCAACTTCACCCACCAAATATATTCCTATTCAAAAAATCATTTCTGAATTTGCCACTCGGATCGTATTCTGTTGCAACTTTTCTAAACTCCCCTAGTTTCGGGAAGAGCGTTTTTAACTGAGCAGGCGCTATTGTAAACAACTTCCCCCAGTGTGGTCTCGCGTGGAACGGTGCCAGTTCTTGTTCGATGATTGGTAACAATTTACTTACCGCAGGCCAATCCTGTTTCCAGGTAAAATGGATCGTTACAGAATCCTGCTTATAACATGGACTCATCCACAAATCATCAGCCGCGATGGTCCTTACTTCGGAAGTAAGTAAATGCGGACCGATCTGACTGCCCAGTCTGGAGATAGCCATAATGGCATCTACCGCATTTTTCCGGGGCACGTAATATTCCGATTGCAGCTCAACGCCACTACTCGGCGTAAAACCCATTTTAAAATGAGGCATCCGCTCATACCACGGCCCCGCAACTCCCATTTGTTCTGTACAATTTTCAGCTGATAGTTCAGGAATCGGATGCAGGTTTTTTGTCGCGAGTTTAGCGCCAAACCATTCCTTCTCGGCTACTCTGGTATCATCCGCACGCCTTTTAATCCAAACTTCTGTAATATCCTGAGTTTGCCAGTTCGTGAATAAACTCACGCTATACCCGCTCGCTTCAATCGCGTCAAAGTGTTCTTTCAACTGCGGTAGCGGCAGGTTTTCGTATACATATTGTTTCATCAAAAATGTAGGCTGAATATCCAGCGTCATTTTGGTAACTACTCCCAACGCACCCAGATTCACGACCGCTGCTTTGAATTTTTCGCCATCCTTCCGCGATAGCTTGATCATGTCACCTGCCGCAGTCACCATTTCAAATCCTGCAACGGCTGTAGACAAGTTCCCGCTTTTTTCACCCGAACCATGTGTTGCCGTGGCACATGCTCCGGCAATCGATATATGAGGCAATGATGCCAGGTTATGTAGTGCAAATCCTTTTTGATGTAAATAAGGACTGATCTGCCCATACTTAATGCCTGAATTGACCGTCACAGTTTTTGCCGCTTCATCAATCACAATATCATCCTTCATTCCAACCAGTGTTACAAACTGGTCCTTCGTATCGGCTATCGTATTGAAGCAGTGCCGCGTACCGAGCACCTTCATTTTAGGATATTTCTTCACAAGTTGCTGTACCTCCGAAACAGACTTGGCTTCATCCAGTTTATCGGAACTATAAGTAAGATTTCCGGCCCAGTTTTTTAGTTTTTCGCCGGTCGCCCAGCCTGTCAGTGGAGAAAATACGGGAGCTGTCATTAATGCAGAAGATAGTTTCAGGAAATGTCTTTTTTTCATCGGACAACTTAGCGGTTAGGTTATCATTTCCCTTACAAATTAACAACAAACTCACCCAAAACTTCAATTACCCCAATTTTATCTTTAAATATTCATAACAAAAAAACTATAAGCTATCATTCTCTGATGATGTTCAACAGGGTTTTTATGAATTCTGCCCGTTGATTATCACCTGTATCCGAATTAAACAAAATCACCAAAGCTGCGTCATTTGATTCATTGATAAAAAGTTCGCTGTAAAAACCTGCTGT
>DASYHR010000303.1:0-2884 GCA_035998385.1 Dyadobacter sp.
AAACCATGTGAAGACGGTATGTCGGGAAAGGAGTTCCCCAAGACCGTAGAGGTTAGCTACGGTGACAAGCGCTTTACCGGTTGTGGTTCGTATTTGTCGGATTACCGTTTGAATGACATATGGGTTTTGGAAAGTATCAACCAAACAGGACTTGATATTACATCGTTTCCAAAAGGTTTGCCGCGCATGGAGCTTAACCTCACGCTCAATCAGGTATTCGCATTTGCCGGCTGCAACGAGTTCAGCAGCTCTATGGAAGTTCAGGGAAAACGAATCAGTTTCGGGCGCTTCACAGGTACACTCATGGCCTGTCCAAATATGAATTTCGAGAGTGAATATCTTAGTAAACTTGCTAACCGTGCTGTACCATACATCATTGAACCTGGCAAGCTGATCCTCCAGATCGCCCCCGATTATTCCTATTCTTACAAGAAGGTTGATTAAGTGTATCGTATAATTGAGGACAAGCTTAGGTAAATAACCAGATTCTTGCGTAAATTGTCGGTTGACATAATCCCCTAACCAACAGCATGTTTCCGGCCATACCCTATCCTCAGCTGCGGCTGTTTTTTGATGGTATGTTATGTATGATGGCGCTGTATGCTTTATTCTCATACACCCAGCATCGTAAAGCTATTTACTGGCAGTACGCACTATACATATTCTGCCTGATCATCACCTTCTACTGGGATGATATCGATTACGGCAAAGCAGATTACCTCCCCGGCACCAACTTTAAAGTAGCTGCAGTCGAATCGCTTGCTTTTCTGCTCTACATCAGATTTGCCATTTTATTGATAGAGATTCCCAGGCTCGATCCACTCAGCCACAGGATCCTTAAAATCATGGTAATTATCCTCGCTATTGAGATTACAGTTGATCTGGTTTATTACCTGACTAACGCTACTCATTTAGTAAAGAGCAATACGTATATCTTTTTCCGATGCCTGCTCTCATTAGGTGCACTGGTAGTTGTTCCGCGTATTCTGAAGCTGAGAGAAGTAGCAGTCGGTTACTTTATTGCAGGCTCATTTTTCTTTGTGCTGGGTTGTCTGGTTTCTCTCGCTTCCAATTTTCTGCCGGCTATGGTGGAAAGAAATACAGACAGAGCTTTTTCATTTCCTCTAACCTATATGGAAATCGGCGTGATCCTGGAAGTATTGTGTTTCACGCTTGGTATGTCAGTGAAAAACAGAAAAAACGAGTTAGAAAAGATTCTGGCACAGGAACAACTGATTGAACAGCTACTTGAAAACGACAGAAAGCAGTCTGCTTTATTGAGAATCAGAGACGATATTTCAAGAGACCTGCACGACGAGCTGGGAGCCGACCTGGGCAGCATCAGCGTGATGAGTTACGCGGCCATTAAACAACTTAATGGCACCGCCCCCCCGGCCGAGCATACAATAAAACTAATCGGGGAAACTTCGAGAAAGGTGATTGCCCGTATGAGAGAAATTATCTGGAGCCTGCATTCTGCCCATAATTCCATTGAAAACTTCACATTCAGAGCGAAGGAAACCGCCTACACGCTTTTTGAACATCATCCTATTGCCGTGCATTTTGACTTCCCTTTGCAGGAAGTGAATTCACGCATTCCGAATGAAAGTCGCAGGAATCTTTTTCTTGTGTACAAAGAAGTACTTCATAATATTGTTAGGCATTCTCAGGCTCAGAATGTATACATCAGGTTATTGGTAGATGTCGGTGATCTTACGCTTATCATACAAGATGATGGTATAGGTTTTGTATATCATGAGCAGGGGATTCAGGGTAACGGATTGCTGAATCTTAAACAACGAACTTCCTCTTTTGCAGGCGAATTTATGCTTAACAGTTTTCCCGGAGATGGTACAACCATTACCGTTCGTTGCCCGCTGACAAATCAAACGCAGGCACTTTAAGTTAAATATCCATGGGAAGCAATTCCCGCAAACAGTAAAAAGATGACCATTTATTGCCATTCAGCATTGACTGAGCCGCTTCAACAAAAACTCATTGATGCTTTATCCCCACAACACGATATCCATTTTCAAGCGCACTTATCCTCAGATAACGAAGCAGAAAATATATTCCGCAAAGCTGACTTCATCCTTGGAAATCCACCCGTACAATGGTTTGAAAATGTGTCGCAAAATCTGAAGTTATGGCAACTGGACTCTGCGGGTTTTGATCAGTATGCATCCATCACATTGCCCGAAAATGTAAAAGTCGCTAATATGGGAAACTGGTTTGCCCGCCCATGCGCTGAAACAATCATCGGAGGTGTGCTAGCCCTTTACAGAGGACTTCATAACCTAATCCTGTTGCAACAGAAATCAGAATGGATTGGTGCTAAGCTACGTGCCGACCTTCGTATACTGCACGGACAAAAGGCCATCATTTTAGGAGCAGGTACAATCGGACAAGCCGTGAATGAGATACTCAAAGGCTTCGGAAGCTACACGCACCTGCATGCGAGAACATCGCCGGACGCCACACTAAGAAGCCGAGAAGATCTTTTCAATGAACTGCCACATGCTGATCTCGTCATTAACACGCTGCCGGGTACTGCCGTAAAATTTGCAGACGCTGATTTCTTCAAAACCATTAAGAAAGGATCGGTATATGCCAGCGTCGGGCGTGGCAGTACTACTGATGAGCAGGCTCTGATTGAAGCGCTGAACTCGGGCCATTTGGATGGAGCCGTTCTCGACGTAACGGAAGTGGAACCGCTACCGGCAGACAGCCCGCTATGGAGCATGAAAAACGTGGTCCTTACCCAACATACAGGCGGTGGCCGGTCGGATGAGCATATGGGAAAAGTAGATTTATTCCTCAACAACATTTTTGCAATAGAAAATGGCAGTGATATATTTGACCAGATTAATCTGGGAAGAGGATA
>DASYHR010000368.1:0-2822 GCA_035998385.1 Dyadobacter sp.
TGACCAAAGGTGGATACACCTCATAAATCTGCAACTTTTCGTTTTCCGCAAAAGTGTCCCTCAATCCTTGTGTATAGCTATGCAATGCTGCCTTGCTGGCTGCGTAGGTTGGGGCATATTTATTCGATCGAAATACAGCGATGGATGAAATGTTCACGATGGCAGCGTCTTGCTGTTTTAGCAGTTCCGGCAGTAACAGTGAAGTAAAATGGATGACGCTGATATAATTCGTGTTCATCTCATGGTACGCCTTTTCGGCAGCATTGTTATTGCTATCGCCCAGGTTGTTCAAAAATGCGGCTCCGGCATTGTTGATGATCATGTTCAGGTTGGGATATTTGGCTATCAGCTCACCTGCAATCCTTACCCGGTCAGCTTCTATCGAAAGATCGCCCTGAATCGCTACTGCATTTTCCAGTTCTTTCAGCGCCTTCCGAAGCCGTTCTTCACTTCTTCCGTTAATGATTACCCTGTTACCTGCTGCACTTAACTTTTTAGCAATAGCCAAACCAATTCCGGCACTTCCGCCACTGATGAATACGGTATTCGATGATGTTTTCATGATGTTTTTTTGTTGTTATATTAATTTGCTAATGTTGGGTAATCGGTACACCCTCGTTCCCCGGGTGTGTAAAAGGTGGATGGATCAGGCTGGTTGAGCGGCGCATCGGCTTTGAAACGTGCAACCAGATCCGGATTGGCCAGGAACGGCACACCGAATGAAACCAGATCCGCGTCACCGGCTGCTATCACCTCAGTTGCCGTTTCCTTGGTAAAGGCCCTGTTGATGATGATGGTACCGTTGTAAACTTTACGGAAGTGTCTGGCAACCTGCTGAACTGCGTGGGCATTGCCTGTTACATCTGTGAAGGGTTCAATCAAATGGAGATAAGCCAGGCCGTAGTCGTTTAGTCTATTCACGATGTAGTCGTATAAGGCAATGGTTTCATCGTCCACAAGAATGCCCATAATGCCATTCAGTGACGGGTTTAAGCGAACAGCTACACGACTGATATCTACCTCGTCTTTCAATTCGTCGAGAATTTCAAACAGGATTCGGGCGCGGTTCTCTATCGATCCACCGTATACGTCAGTCCTCAGATTACTGTTTTTGGAGAAAAACTGTTGTAGCAGGTATCCGTTAGCCCCATGCAGTTCGACCCCGTCAAAACCGGCCTCAAAAGCATTGACAGCCGCCTGTTTGAAATCAGCAACTGTTCTTTTGATATCCTCAATCGTCATGGGCTGCGGCGCCTCAGATGGCTTCAGGCCTTCCGCAGTAAATACCTGCTGGTCCGGATTAACGTCAGAAGGCGCAAGCGGTTTTTTGCCACCGTGCAGATCAGGATGCGAATAAGCTCCTGTATGCCAAAGCTGCGCGAAAATGGTTCCACCATGTTGATGAACCGCATCTGTCGTCAGCTTCCAGCCTTCAATCTGCCCGGCAGAATATATGCCCGGCACATTAATAACGCCGACAGCTTCCTGGCTAATGAAAGTCCCCTCCGTTATGATCAGTCCGGCCGAGGCACGTTGCTGGTAATACTTTGCGGTTAGCTGTGTAGCTACGTTTCCGGTGTTATTAGAACGGGAACGGGTCATGGGCGCCATCACCATGCGGTTCTGTAATTCAGCACCGTTCAATTTATAAGACTCAAATAATGTTTCCTTGCTCATATCGGTTTTTATTCTTAAAATATAAAATATACTTTTTGGTCTATTTTATTACAAAAAAAATTTAGATCGCGTATTGTTCCAGTTCTGATTTCAGGCTTTTGATCAGCGACTGCATCGGCTTAGCGGTATCCATCGTTCTGCACATCACGATGCCGCCTTCTATGGAGGCTACCAGTTTAAAAGCGAAAACAACCGGATCAAGGCTTTCCGAAAACTCTCCATTGCTGATTCCTTCTTTAAGTACATTAGCAAGATCCTGCTGCCCTGCCCGGAATACAGCTGCGACTTTCTGTTTGATGACCGGATAATTATCATCAGCATCCACAGCAGTATTAAAAATAGGACAACCACCTGAAATATAGGTATCAATAGGATTTTTATAGAAATCCAGAAAAGCGAAAATCTTGGCTTTCGCTGTCTTCTTGTCAGCCACGGCCATGTACATCTTGTCCGTAATTTTCTTCAACATCAAATCCACTACCTGCCCGGAAAGATCCTCCTTATTTTCGAAATGGCCGTAAAGGCATCCCTTGGTTAGTTTGGTCGCTGCCAGCACATCATCTACGCTAACACCCGAAATACCCTTCTCATTGTAAAGAGGTGCGGCTGTTTCCAGTATGAACTGTTTTGTTTTTTCAGCTTTGGTAAGCATTGTTTCTGGCTAGTTAAAACTACGATACAAATATACTTAAAAGTATATTTTAAAAGCAAGCATTTCTTTATTTTCTTTCAGTAACGTTTCCATTTTAGAAAAGAGGTATCCGTTTCTCAGGCAGGAATCCAGCTACCGGACTTCAAAAAATCGCCTGCCATATCTTGGGCGTGAATCTGCGAATAATTTCTCTTTTGCTGACTCCGGCACCCTGGATATGACCAGCTTACCTAATGAGGCAACTGATCCCGAAACCGGCCATAAACCCATGTGCCGGCGACTGCACTGATCAATGTGACGATCACCACGCTGGCACCCATGCCAATTTGTGCAAACAGAGGCCCTGGGCATGCTCCAGTCAAAGCCCAGCCAAACCCAAACAATAGTCCACCGTAGATCTGGCCTTTGTTGAATTTTTTGTCCGTGAAAGTGATGCGTTCCCTGGACATGGTTTTGATGTCAAGCCGCTTGATAAGCCAGACTGAAATCATTC
>DASYHR010000372.1:0-4946 GCA_035998385.1 Dyadobacter sp.
AGTCAATATCATAAAAGGCCTGCAAAAGCACACTTAATATACCGTAATCCTTATTCCCCGGAGGCGAGGCGATACGTAACGCCACCTCTTTCTGAAGCATACAAACTATCTCAGGAATCTGATCACGGATTTCCAGCGCTCTGAAAAAAATTTGAGAAGATATATTATACGGGAAGTTGCCAATAATGGCGAACTTTTCACTGAATGTCTCCGCTGTATTATACCTGAGAAAATCGCCCTCAATGATCCGGGGTGTCAATTCTTCGTAATGCTTTTTCAGATAAGCAACTGATTCTGTATCAATCTCGATAACATAAGTCTGATAGGTTTCTTTGGGAAGCAAAAACTGGGTCAATACGCCCATTCCGGGGCCTATCTCCAAAACTTTGTTATAGCCTCCATGCAGCGTCAGACCGTCTACGATCTGGCGGGCAATGTTCATATCTTTCAAAAAGTGTTGTCCCAAATGCTTTTTGGCACGTACTTTCGAGTCACTCTGATTTTTATAAATTTTCTTCACGAGGCAAAATTACGTCTTAATTCGTAGATTTAACCATTAAAGAATAGGAACGAACCTTAAAAATACGAGCACGGGAAACTATGGAAATGATTTCTTCCCAGACCGACTGGCACACTATACACGACACACTGCAATATCTCAATCTGATTGGGGTGACGTTTTCGCCTGATTTTATCATTAAAAATATCAGCACCCATGCCCTGATGAAAACCGGTTGGACGGAGCAGGAGCTGGTGGGACACAGTCTGTTTGATAAACTGATTCCGCAGGAGGAAGCGGATGAAATCAGACAAATGCTTGAAGAAGGCATACAGGGAAAACGCAAACTGGAACAGAGAGAGGTACCGTTCCTGGCCAACAAGGGAACGCTTCGTACTTTTTCGATCAACTCTGTATTGATGCAGACTGAAAACGACGAGGTAACCTGCATTACACTGGTAGGGGATGATATCACGCGCAGGAGGCGTATGGAGTCGTCTATTGCCAAATCCAATTCACAATTGCAGGATTTGGTTGACAATACAAGCGATCTGATCCAACTCGTTGCTATTGACGGCAAGTTCATTTTTGTAAATAAAGCCTGGCGTGAGGTATTGGGCTACGGGTTAGATGAAATTGCTTCGATGCGTATCGAGGACATTATCCATCCGCAACATATAGAAGAGGCAAAAGCGCAGCTGAAAAAGGTCGAAGAGGGGAATCCAAACCCGAATTTTGAAAGTGTGTTCGTAAACCGGGCAGGCAAAAAAGTGTTTGTGCAAGGTAGTGTCAATTGCCGTTTTGACAACGGGAAACCAACCGCTTACAGGTGTATCCTCAATGATTTTACAGAAAAGATTCGCGCTGAAAAAGCCCAGAGTCTGTATTACAGTATTGCCAACTGGACAGTGAATACGCAGAATCTTGATGATTTCTACCATGCCATACACGACGAACTGGGCAAGATCATTGATGTAAAAAACTTCTTTATTGCGCTTTACGATCCGAGCCAGAGTTATCTGTATTTTCCCTATTATGTGGATCAATATTTCAAAGGCAATGTGCGTTTCACACGGCGCAGGTTGGGGAATGGGGTTACGGAATACGCGATTGCTTCGAATAAACCGCTGTTTTTGACAGGGGATGATATTGAAGAACTGGCGCAGACGAACAGCTTACACCTGTATGGCGTCACGCCGCAGCAGCTGCTTTGTGTCCCATTGCGTATCGGCGATCGGGTAACTGGTATCATTGGCGTGAAATCCTATGACGACACCAAAACGTTCGATGCACGCGACCTGGAATTGCTGGAGTTTATATCCGGACAGGTGGCCATTGCCATTGCGAGGAAACAAAGTGAAGAGGAGCTGAGCAAGTATCTGGCAAGGCTCAATGCGATTTTTGACAGTAGCTCGCACCTGATCTGGTCGGTGAATAAAGGTCTTCATCTTACCTCCTTCAATAGAAATTATGCAGATCTGATCCAATCCGAAGTTGGTGTGAGGCCGACGCTGAATGTGAGCGCTGAGAAATTCGGATGGCGTATGGTGGGCGTGAACAACCGCCGTACGCTGGATGCGAAGTACCGGCAGGCGCTGAGAGGTGAGCCTCAATACTTCGAATTCAGGATAGATAAAAAAGATGGAGGCGAAATGTGGCTGGAGTTTTACCTGAACCCGATCCGCTATGCACAGGGCGTGATTGAGGAAGTGTCAGGTATTGCCAGGGATATTACGAGAAGAAAAGAAGCGGAGCTTTCGCTGCGCCACAGCGAAGAACTTTTCCGTGGAATTTTCGAAAACCTTCAGGATATATACTGCCGTATCAACCGTCATGGTGCGATTACAATGATCAGTCAGTCTGTTCTGAAACGGCTCGGATATTTGCCAGATGAGGTAATCGGACGGCAGGTGACAGAGTTTTTTATGGATCGTAAAAAAATCCATTCGGCTCTGATCAGGCTTCGCAAAAGCAGAAGTTTGCGCAACTTCGAGATTACGCTACATAGGAAAGATGGAACGGAACGCCAGTTTATGGTGAACATGCTCCTGTTTGTAGATGATAAAGGCAAACCAGCCGAAGTGGCAGTATTGGCGCGCGATATTACTGAGCTGAAACGGAACGAACAGGAACTGCTCAAAGCCAAGGAACATGCTGAACGTTCTCTGAAGGTGAAAGAGGGTTTCCTGGCCAACATGAGTCACGAGATCCGAACACCTATGAACGGTGTGATCGGGATGATTGATCTGTTGGGCGAAACTCCTCTGAACGTAGAGCAGAAGGATTATGTATTGACGATCAAACGCTCGTCCGAAACGCTGCTGACTATCCTGAATGACATTCTGGATCTGTCCAAAATTGAGGCTGGGAAAATGGAGCTGCACGAATCTCCGATTGCCGTAGAAGAATTGCTTTTAAAACTGGTGTCCTTATTTGGACAAACCGCGAAAAACAAAGGCAATACACTGACCTATTACATTGCGGAAGATCTTCCGAAATTCATCAAGGCCGATCAGACACGTTTATTGCAAATTCTTTCTAACCTGACATCTAACGCTCTGAAGTTCACTGAAAATGGAGCTGTCAAGGTATTCCTGACGTCAGTCAAACGGGAAGGTGATTTCAATAAAATCAAAGTTGAAGTGCAGGATTCGGGTATCGGTATCAGCGCCATGGACAGACAAATTCTGTTTACCTCCTTCACACAGCTGGACAATTCGTCGCGTAAATCTTTTGGCGGAACAGGCCTTGGCCTTGCCATTTCCAAGCAGCTTTGTGAGCTGATGAACGGTTCGATTGGCGTAGATTCTGTGCCTGGGGAAGGAAGTACGTTCTGGTTTACTTTTGAGACCATGGAAACATCCGAAGCCAAGGTCAGCAAGTCCAAACAGCTGGAAGAACTGCCGATCGAAAACGTGTTTTCGGAATATCATCCGCATATTCTTTTGGTAGACGATAACGCGGTAAACCGTAAGGTGGCCAATGAGATTATGAGAAAAGCTGGCTGCGTGGTTGATCTTGCAGAAAGTGGTTTCCAGGCTATTGATAAGGTTGAGGCGAAAGTGAAAGACGGCAGCAATATGTACGATATCATTTTTATGGATATCCAGATGCCCGATATGGATGGAGTCGAAACGACAGTGGAATTGAAGAAACGATTCTCCGATTTGCCACCAATTGTAGCGATGACAGCCTATTCCATGAAAGAAGACCGCGACAGGTTTATCAGTCAGGGGATGGATGACTATCTGGCCAAACCCATCCGCGCCCAGACGTTGATCTACAAGGTGAGAGAATTGCTTTCAGATACCGAAGGTCATCATGTTGAAATCAAAAAAGCAGAAGAAATAGAAGAAGTAATTTTGCCGGTTCTGGACAAAGAAATTATAGATCAGCTCAATGGTATAGGCGGAGCAGACCTTGTTCTTTCTGTATTCGAAGACTTCGTTACAGAGTCCAACGAACTTGTCAGCGGAGCGGTTACAGCCTTTGCTGAAAATGATATTGCAACCGTAAAAAGCAATTTGCACACCCTCAAAGGAAGCGCCGGAACGGTTGGTGTATCGCAAGTAGCCGAAATCGCCCGCGACGCCGAATGGCGACTGAAATCCGACGACACCAGCACACTGTCCGAAGCCCTCCCGCAACTGGAGAAAGCCTATGCGTTGTTCCTAGAAAGTTATGAGGGATTGTTGAAGGAGTGGCTGGGGTAGAGAGGGTATCTGTAGTGAATTATAATCAATCCCTTTCCAATTCCAGATGCAGGATCGGAAAGGGATTATTGTCTCCGTCTCTTTCTGATCTGCTGCGGACGACAAATCCCAAACTTTGGTAGAATCCAAGCGCCTGAGGATTCTGCTCATTGACGTCTACGTTCGTGATATTTTTTTCTTCAATAGCAAATCTGGTAAGCTCTTTGCCTGCACCTCTCCCGAAATGATCAGGATCTACAAAAAGCATTTCGATATTGTTCGAGGAAATTCCGAGAAAGCCTGATATTGATTTGTCGTCATCTTTGGCAATAAATAGTGAAACGGAGGGAAAGTAAAGCTCAGGAATCTGCTGTTTGTAAAAAGTAATATCTCTTTCTGCTAAAAAATGGTGGGTGGCCCTCACTGCAGCTTCCCAAATAAAAAGCAGCCGGGGATAGTCGCCTTCCGATGCTGGTTCAATGGTGTATTGTTTCATCAGATTATGAATTACTGTTTCAAATTAGTCGGTAAAATTGGTCATTTCATCGATGAAAAACCAGAAACCGGCGATAGTTGGCCGTTTGTCGTAATCGCCTTTAAACTTTTATTACAAAACCTCCTCTAACCCAGCATAAACCTTTACGAAGACCATGAAACGATTCATAATTCTCTTATTATTTGTGATTGGCAGTGGCTATGCTGCACAGGGACAAAATGCACAGATTACTGGTACTGTTGTCGATAGTACAGACAAA
>DASYHR010000394.1:0-1748 GCA_035998385.1 Dyadobacter sp.
CTACCAGCGGAGCAAAGCTGATTCAGGACGAAACGGTCGAAATATTATGGACTGAATTGTTTCCATTGGTGGATCTGATTACACCCAACATCGACGAAGCCGAAATTCTGACCGGAAGAAAAATTGGCTCTGTTGACGGCATGAAGCAAGCATGTACACAGATGATCAGCCGGGGCTGTAAAGCAGTGTTGCTGAAAGGCGGACATCTTATCGGACCTGTTTTATATGATATACTTGCACAACAACGGCAGGAAATCCTCACATTAAAAAGCGATTACATAGAAAGCAAAAATGTACACGGTACCGGCTGTACACTTTCCGCCGCCATTGCCTCGTATATGGCGCTGGGACACGATCTTCAACATGCAGTAACATACGCCCGGATGTATATTGCCGGAGCAATTGAAGCAGGTAAAAATGTCACTACCGGAAAAGGATCCGGGCCGCTCAACCATTCCTTTTCACCCATTAAAATGCAGATCAAATCATGAAATTCACTGACGAACTTTGGGAAGCAGCTTTGCCGATTTACGATCAAATAGAAAGGCATAACTTCAACCAGGAACTTAAATCGGGCACTTTGCCGGTTGAGAAGTTCAAATTTTACATCCATCAGGATTCCTTGTATCTCACAGACTTTGCCCGTGCCCTGGCTACAGCCGGTACGAAAGCGCGTAATAGTCAGGATTTGCTTGACTTTCTGGAATTTGCGCAGAACGCTATTCTGGTTGAACGGGCACTCCATATCAGCTATTTTAAGGAATACGAAATCAGCCATAATCTGAACAAAGCGCCGGGCTGTTTTGCTTATACAAACTACCTTTTGGCTACCAGTGCATTTGAGAGTTTTGAGGTTGCCGTGGCCGCATTACTCCCTTGTTTCTGGATTTACAAAAAGGTGGGTGATTATATTTATGCCAATCAGACCAAACCGAATGTGTATCAGAACTGGATTGACGCCTACGCTGGCGTGGACTTTGCGGCATCTGTAGAAAAAGCTTTGAGTATCTGCAACCGTATAGCTGAAAACGCATCACCAAACATGCGTGAGAAGATGAAGGAGGCTTACATCACAGCTTCGAGACTCGAGTTTGTTTTCTGGGATAGTGCATA
The DNA here is from genome assembly GCA_035998385.1 of Dyadobacter sp. GTDB lineage: Bacteria > Bacteroidota > Bacteroidia > Cytophagales > Spirosomataceae > Dyadobacter. The sequence goes on from DASYHR010000394.1 coordinate 1,114, forward strand.
TCAGCTGGAAAAATGGCAGGTATGACAACAGTTCATCCAACGATTCTGAAATCTCATCAGCCTAATTTGTATGTCCATGCGTATTGAGTAGTTTATTCTAAGTCCGTATTTTACTTTTGATCCGTTGGCAGAATATTGAACAACAGACAGATATCAACTCATTTGTAACAGCTATCAAAATGGAAACTCCGCGTAATGAATTTCTTTGGAAAAAAGCCAAACACCGTGCTGCTTTTAAAATGCACCTGCGCACATACTCACTGGTGATTGGTGGCTTGTGGGTGATATACTTTCTTACAAGCGGCAATAGTTTTCTTGCAAACTGGGATAACTGGGGACATCGCGCATACCCGTGGCCGGTATGGCCCATGCTGGGTTGGGGGATTGGATTGGCCTCCCATTATATGTCGGCTTACGGACATACCAACGAGGTGGATCTGGCGAAACGAGAATATGAAAAGCTGTTAAAAGAACAGCATTAGACGATATACAAACAAAACAAAAACCGGCAGATGACCACTCGTTCATTGCCGGTTTTTTGTTTTCCGCTCACGGGTTTTGGAACGGTTATTTTAATCTGACTTGGATCACAAACAAAAACGAATTATTATGGAAAAGGACCTGAGAGATACAGA
>DASYHR010000398.1:0-9810 GCA_035998385.1 Dyadobacter sp.
TAATGGATTTGTTGTAACCGGTGCCACACTGGCTGTCAGGAAATCTTGCCTGGCGCGTCTTATGCCTTTCCCGACTCATGTTGAAGATCTGATACATGATGCCTGGATGGCGGTGGTGCTGAGCCTGGAAGACAAGATTGGATTTATAGCTGAAAATCTGATTTCCTATCGCCGGCATGAAAGCCAGCAGGTGGGTTTCGGAAGCAAGACAGAATACGTCCGTATGAATGACCGTTTTAGCCGGCCAAGGGAGGAAAAGCTGGTTCCCATCAGGGAGAAGGCGGATAAACTCCATGGCATGTACCTTTTGCTTAGGGAGCTGCCTTTCGTTCCCAGAGAGAAACTTATCAAACTATATCTCGCTCAGAATCATTTTTACAAACGAGCCTCATTACCTGAGAACCGATTGTTGAGAATTTCTCCTGTTTTTCAGCATGTGGTGAAGGGATATTATACATTCAGTAGTAAAGACTGGTGGCTGCCGGCCGTTGGTGATCTTTTGGAATAATAACAGTAAGGTGAAAAATCAGTCAGGCGCTCCCTCAGTTGCCATTGTCATTCCGGTGTACCAGTCAGCGTTATCAGCAGCGGAAAAGCTGTCCTTGCGCCAGTGTATGCGGATTTTGGGTCACTATCCTGTTAAAATCGTCAAACCTGAAAGTCTGGACTTGTCTCAGGTGACGAAGGAATATCCGTCTATCAGCCTGGTATCATTTCCTGATACATATTTCAAGGGAATAGATTCTTACAACAGGCTGATGATCTCTCCGGAGTTCTATAAAACCTTTCTCGTATTTGACTATATTTTGCTTTATCAGCTGGATGCATTTGTGTTCACTGATCAGCTTCCTGAGTGGTGTTCCAGGGGTTTTGATTATATCGGCGCTCCATCGCTCCACCAGGATCAGTACGACTCCCTGCCTGCTGCAGACAAGCAGGTTTATGCTGACGCGCTTTCAAATAACCGCTTTGTATTAAACGGAGGGCTCTCTTTAAGAAAAACGAAGTCTTTCGTTCGATACCTGAAAATTTATAATACTTTCTATCCGGCTTGGGTAGGAAACGAAGATATGTTGTTTTCACAGGAAGCAACCCGCCTTATACCCATGAAATTGTTTCTCAAATTACCCGGGTGGCAGGAAGCATTGTCATTTGCTTTTGAGAAAAGCCCCGCAGCTACATTCGAGCTGACCGGGCACAGATTACCCTTCGCGTGCCATGCCTGGGAACGTTACGATCCGGTTTTTTGGTCAGAATATATTCACGAATAACGGACCAAAGAGGTTTAACGTTTTTTAACAAACTATACAGCCTGGTTGTACGTTCTTGCAGATATTTCATAAAAAAATATCATCATGAATTTTAAGCTGCTATTGGTAAGCATGTTTGCCATTGGCCTTTCGCTAAGTAATAGTTTCGGCCAAATCACAGAAAATCCTAAAGTTGAGGAGCAGTCGGCACAGTATGTCACGATTCAGAAGGTGGAGCTGACTGACAAGTACACCATCATTTATCTCCAATTTAAAGAACAAGGCGCTTTGGGAGGATTTTCTCTACCCAAGGATTTCCCAGGCGACATTATTCCAAAACACAGCCCTGGCTCAGAAAATGCAACCATATGGCTGGATGCAGATACGAGGTTATATAAACCCGGGGAAGTAAATGTTAAATTCAAACTGATCAAAGCTGAAAATATACCGACAGAAGGCACTAAGAAGGTAACTTCGGGTGAAAAGGTAAATTTTGTTGCCTATTTCGAGAGACTTTCTCCCGGCATCGAGGTATTCGATTTTTATGAAGGCAGAGCTGAGAGAGGGCAGCAGTCATGGAATTTCTACGGGATACATATCAATAATCCGTTGAAAAAAGATGCGGTTGCTGCAAAATCCAAAAATGTTGCCCCCAAAGTAGCTAAACCTGTTGAAAGTCCTAAAAAGCTGGCCGACAAAAAAACGACAGAACCGGAAGAATCGTTTGGTGTGATCAGAGGAACCGTATTTAGCAGCAAAACCAAAGAGCCTGTTGTCGCTGTAATCAGCTACCAGGAGCATGGCGATTCTTTGCAGGTGAAATCATCTTCGGGCAACTACCGCATCGGAATCAGCACGAAAGAACGCTATAGTTTCAGAGTAAGTGCGCCGGGCTATTATGGAGCGAATATCGAGGTATCGGCCGTGGATTCTGCCGGTAAACTAAACTTTTCGAAAGATGTGTATCTGGTTCCTTTGGCTGTTGGAGAAGCAATTACACTTTCCAAAATCTATTTTGCTACGTCAGAATTCAAACTGCTTCCAGAATCTTCCGTGGAGTTGAATCAGGTGGTGCAAATGATGAAGGATAATCCTCAAGTAGGGATAAGGATTGAAGGGCATACCGATAATGTAGGCGATCCGGATAAAAATATAGAGCTATCGCGAAAGCGCGCGGAGTCGGTGAAGGAATATCTTGTCAAAAGAGGTATTGCAGAAAGCCGTATTGAAGCGAAAGGATTAGGAGCAATTAAATTGCTTACGAAGTCGGCAAATGAAGAAGAACGTCGCAAAAACAGACGTGTAGAAATGGTAATTACAGAGCAGTAGGCAACTATAGATACAAGAGAGCCCGGTCAGATAACATTATTGGCCGGGCTCTTTGTTATTTATCTTGCTTTGATAATCTCAGTAAATTCACGTGATTTCAATGAAGCACCTCCTACCAGTCCTCCATCAATATCAGGAGAAGCGAAGAGCTCAGGAGCGCTCGCAGCTGTTACACTTCCGCCGTAAAGGATTGAAATTTCTTCTGCAACTGCAGCACTGTATTTATCTGCCAGGTGTGCGCGAAGTGCAGCATGCATATCTTGTGCCTGTTCAGCAGTAGCCGTTAAGCCGGTTCCAATTGCCCAGATCGGCTCGTAAGCGATTACAACAGAAAGAATTTGCTCTGCAGAAAGGTGGAAAAGGCTTTCTGTAAGTTGGTTTTTTACGAAACCAATGAAATCCTCATTTTGTCTTTGGTCCAAAGATTCTCCGCAACAGAAAATCGGGGAAACTCCGTTTGCAAGTGCAGTATTCACTTTTTCCGCCAACAAAGCGTTGGTTTCATTGAAGTACTGACGACGCTCGCTATGGCCAACAAGTACATACTCTACACCAATTGCCTGAAGCATCGCTGCAGAAATTTCACCTGTAAATGCACCTGAAACTTTATCTGAACAGTTTTGAGCTGCCAAAGCAAAGTTTGGTGAGTTCTCTATGTATTTTTTGATGGTAGTCAGATAAATGGCCGGTGGGCAAAGTATCACTTTTGCATCACCCTTCACTTCGTCAATAGCCATGTTTACCAGCTCAGATGTAAGCGCAACCGCTTCATCTGCAAGCTTATTCATCTTCCAGTTACCAGCAACAATTTTTTTTCGCATGAGTTAATTTATTATGGGAAACCTTCATTTTACGAAACAAAATTACCACAATTTCCTTACTAACCTTACAATATGTAGGTTCATAAATTAATTTCAGAATTTGAAGATTTTTTTGTGTTTAATCCAGTTTAAATGCATTATTTTTACATGTAATATTTTAGTTTTAAGAGAATTAGCACCGTTTCGGGAGGCATCAATTTGAGCGCTTCAATGTTTCAGACTAAGACAAAAGACGATTTAAATAATTGTACAAAAGAAAGGAGGCCACGATGAAAACGTCTATGTGGTTATTGATGATAGTACTCCTATCAGTTATCACCCCAACCTATGCCAATATCGACTTGACACACGATGTTTCTCAGGAGAAGTATGGCTATTATCTGGATAAGAATAGTAAATCTGCACGTATCCCATTTGAGTTACACTCCAACCTGATCCTGTTGTATGTCAGAATTAACGATACCGACTCGCTTCGGTTTATTCTGGATACGGGCGTCAGTTCCATTATCGTAACAGACCCTGGCATTTTGAAGCCGGACAAATTACGGCTTACCAGAAAAGTGAACCTTACCGGAGCCGGAGAAGGGAATTCTATATCAGCGCATGTTGCGATTGACAATCGTTTTGCCATGGGCAAGCTTCGTGCAAACCATCAGAATATGGTTGTTTTGGATGAAGACTTTCTGCGCCTGTCTGAGTATGTAGGTGTACCTGTTCACGGTATTTTTGGGTATGATGTATTCAATAATTTTGTCGTAACAATCGATTTTTCAAAAAAGGAACTCGTACTTACGCGTCAGGATTCTTACAAATACAAAACACGGAAGGGAGATAAACACCCTATTATCATTCAGGATACAAAGCCTTTCACAGACGCAGTCACACTCTTTGCGGATGGTCGGGAGCGCCCTATTCGCGTGCTCATTGATACAGGTGCCGGCCATGCATTACTGCTTAACAGTGGCCCAAAGGAAACATTTCAACTTCCTGAAAAAGTAATCAGGGCACAATTGGGAAGAGGGCTTAATGGAGTTATCAACGGAAATCTTGGTCGTATAGACAGGTTGCGTTTGGGGCGGTATGAAATGGATAACATTGTAGCCTCATTTCCTGATAGCATCGCATTCGGTGCAAAATTGCAGGGACGTACCGACAGACAGGGAAATATTGGCTGTGAGCTGTTGAGGAGGTTTAAAGTGACAATGAATTACCACGAAGGTTATATGGTGTTAAAACCGGTAAAAAGCCGGATGCGTGAAAAGTTTGAACACGATATGAGTGGACTGGAAATACGTGCAGAATCTAAAAACCTGCGTAATTACTTTATCAATCATGTTGTTGAAAGCTCGCCGGCCGAAAAAGCGGGTTTAAAGGAAGGAGATCAACTTTTATTTTTTAATGATCTGTCGGCAGCTGAGCTGAGCATGAGTGAAGTATACAAAATGATGCAGCGTGGCGATGGAAGAAATATTGATTTGCTCGTGAAACGTGACGGACAGATTTTCTTCGCACGAATGACTCTGAGAAGGATGATTTAGCTATTTTAGGGGCAAACAAATTACAGGTTACTTTGGAACGCCTCATTATTACAGAAGACGGATCTCATTCTCTCTACAGTCATTTATTCAATCAGCAATACCATTCGCTTCAGGGCGCACTCACCGAGTCGGTTCATATTTACATAGAACTCGGGTTGCGCCCTGTTCTTGTTTCTGCAAGTGAAAAAATCTATGTTTTTGAAATGGGCCTGGGTACAGGACTCAACGCCTTATTGGCCTGGCAGCTTGCTGATAGTTTCGGTAAAAAAATTCATTATACATCTGTAGAAGCATTTCCGGTTCTTCCCGAGGAAGCGTCCTTACTCAATTACGGATCACTTACAAATACAAATGATCTGCTTAAACTCCATCAGATAAGCTGGGGCGAAGAACATCGGCTCTCACCATATTTCACGTTCAGAAAGGAAAAGGTAATGCTTCAGGATTTTCAACCTCAGCACAGCTACCACGTCATTTTCTACGACGCTTTTGATCCACGCGCACAGCCGGAGCTTTGGACAGAAGAAATTTTTACTAAAATTGCACGCTATTCGGAGCCCGAAGCCGTTCTCGTTACGTATTCATCAAAGGGAATAGTAAAGCGTGCACTTGCTGCAGCCGGCTTTAGGGTTGAGCGTCATCCCGGTCCCGGAAGGAAAGTCCATATTTTAAAAGCTATAAAATTGTAAGGCGATTGTCTTACCAGGCAACAACTAAAAGTCCATGAATTATCAAGATATCATCAGCAACGAATTACAGGAAGCACAGCAGGTTCTTGACCGTTTTTTAAACGACCCTGAACAAATTATTAAAATTGAGGCTGCTGCGCGTTTGATGGCGGATGCTATTCTGAATGACAAAAAAATTATTTCATGCGGAAATGGCGGATCACATTGTGATGCCATGCACTTTGCAGAGGAGCTCACCGGCAGATACCGCGATAACCGAAGAGCGTTGCCGGCTATTGCAATTTCGGATGTAAGTCATTTGAGCTGTGTAAGCAATGACTTTGGATATGAATATGTGTTTTCACGCTACATAGAAGGACTCGGGCAAAACGGAGATGTTTTGATGGCACTGAGCACGAGCGGGAATTCAGCTAATATTATCAGAGCGGTTGAGGCAGCGAAGGCAAAAGGAATGAAAGTTGTGATACTTTCAGGAAAAGATGGTGGAAAGCTGGCTAATGTCGCGGATGTGGAGATTCGCGTACCGCACTTCGGCTATGCAGATCGCATTCAGGAAATCCATATCAAGGTGATCCATATTTTTATGTTATTAATCGAGCAGATGGTAGTAGGTGGTTAATTTATTATTAAATTATCGATGATTTGAAATTGATGATCACACTGTAAATAAATAACCGGGTTCATGAAAGTACGTCCATCTGCAATGATCTTAAATGGCGAATCAATACTTACGCTTCGCTATAATTATGGAAACGTAAACGTTTTTGCCTTGCCTGGCGGAAACCCCGATCCGGGCGAAAACCTCACCGATGCTTTGTCAAGAGAGCTTACTGAAGAGCTCAAAATCACTACAAAAACCGGCAAAATGGTATTTTGCGGAGAAGTAATATGGGATGAAATCAAGAAAGAGACACTCCATATTATATTTGAGTCAGAAATTACCGCAGGGGTGCCTGAAATTAATGCGGCTGAAACTACGGCATTGGAGATGGTATGGCTGCCGTTTTCGGAACTTAGCCATACTATTTTATATCCTAACGTAGGAAAATACCTGCTCAGCTATATCCAGGGGAAGCCAGAACCGGCTCACGTTGGTGTCATAGATCAGCCTTATATTCAATAAATTATGCAACGTTAGAAAAACGGAGTTTAAAAATTTAACAAAAACTTAATTTTTATGACGTACGTTTTTTTTCTTTTAGGTTTTGGATTAATCTATTTTGTTAACCGACGAAAATTTAATCGTCGAAATGTTGCTGGGTTGGAAGAGTACAGCAGTTTTGAGCATGCGGTAGGTAACAATCTATTAAACAAGGTCTTAAAAGTGCTTGCTTTTGTTTTCATCTTGTTAGGTATTGGAAATTGTGCCAAGAATATGAACTCAGACAAAAAGTCAGATGCCTCGGAAAGGCAGTTAGAAATCAAAAAATAAATAGTCCGTTAAGCTACTGATTTGCTTAAAAGGGATATCCCCAAGTCGTTAAGGATATCCCTTGTATGTACAAATGTTTTATTAACAAAGCATAAGAATAGCGTCTCAGTCAGGTTTGCTGTAATCGTTTACCTTCTGAATGGTAGTACAGATCAGCTTTATATTCAATGGTAACCACCTTTTGATTTGCAATAGTAACGTCGTTTGTTTCTCAAGAACAGAAACAAACCGTACTTTTGCATTTTAAAAGAAGGGTAAATGGAAAACGAAAAGAAGGAAAAATTATCAAACTTCTTGATAAACAGGACTGATAAGGAAGTATTATCCCGTGGACGTTCCATTTATAGCAGTGGCGCTTTAAAAGTAGCAAAGCTTGAGTATAATGGGCCGGGGAATGCAGAATTTAAAGTCAAAAGCGACTATTCTACACAATTTTATATAATCCAGATCAGGGAGTTTCTCACTCCTCAGATCAGTACTGCATGTACCTGTTCTCAGGGGCAAAGTTCGCTCTGTAAACATCGCGTAGCAGGTATACTGTATATTCTGGATAAAATGCCGAGCATTAAGCAGGTCCTGTACGAAATGCAGGAAACGGTAGTGGATCTGGGTGAAATCAGAGATTTTTCACTTCGGAATCTGGTGCTCGACGATACCTGGCGAAATAAGGATACGATCACCAAAGTTGATATTTTATCAGCAAAGGATGGCGATGCCGTATGCGTTGTTTATGATCAGGAAAAAGAATTTACAGTTGAATTTAACCGTATAAAAAATACAAAGCAGCTCCGCACAACCTGTACGTGTGAACAAAAGCTGTGGGTGCCGCTGTGTGAACATAAGCTGGCTGCGTTGCTGCAGTTGCGTGACGAGTTGGGTGAGCGTGCATTTGAGGTCATGAGAGATCTCACAGAGGAAAAAACCAACTTACTTACCCAGTATGGCTACACGCTGGACGAAGATTTCCATGCCAAATTTGAATTTAAGCTGGATGAAGACGGGGCGCTTCATTTGGTAAAGCTGGATCCCGGACTACAGAAAGTGGGAAATCACCAGGACTGGGATGAGCTGCGTGAGCGAATTTTGCCGTACAGACAAATTTCGTATCAGGTGGCTTCCTCTGAAACCGCAAAAGATGATGAAGATCGAATCTCTCTCTTTGTATTCTGGCCAAAGGGGAAAGATCATTTCCTTGACTTTGGTTTCGGGGCTTTTTCAGCCAAATACAATAATAAAACGCAGAAGATAACGAGTATCCGGAATGTAGCTGGTGGGAGCAGTCAATATTATTCACCGGACGAGGTACCTGTATTAACAGAGGCGGAAGCAAGGCTGGTACGTGTGGCACGTCATCTGGAAGACGGATTGCAAAAACATACCCGTAAAAAAGGCTGGTCTTACAACGCGTACCTGCATTTCAGCGACGTGAGTCTTGTCCAACAACGTGACTCCAGGGAATATGTAGGCAAGCAGGTTAATCAGATCTTCAATGATCTGGAAGAGGAGTGGCTATATATTGCAGAAGGTGATCATATTACTACGAACAATCAGCTTGTCAAAGTAAAGTTGAACCGCGAGCCTGTTAAGCTATTTTTCGTATTGACTGAGGATAGCGAGTTCGTTACGTTGAATCCTTACGTGGAAATTCGTAAAGGCAGTCCGGTAGATCTTCAGAAAGTTGCCGAATTTGACAGCTTCTGGCTGGGACTCTATCAGGGTGAAACGTTGTTCAGATGGGCCAGTACCAGCGATGCTGAGATGGTTGTATACATGCGTGAAAACGGATTCAAACTCAGGATCAAAAAGGACTATTCGGATGCGTTTCTGAAAGACTGGATCATGCCTGTGACAGAGCAGTTTGATGTCATTTTTCAAACGCGCCATGCCATTGAATCTTCTTCGCTTAAAATGCTGAAGACACGCATTTACCTTAAGGAAGATGATGCCAATCTTTTAATCGTGCCGATGTATGTATATGAGGGGGAAGAAGAAGGGACGGAGATAGAGATGGTTCACGACCTGCGCAAGACCAAAACGGGCTTTGAGGATGGTAAAATTACCATGCAGGAACGCGATGTGACTACAGAACAGGAGTTATGGCAGTGGCTGGAAACGTTACATACCGATTTCAGACACCAATCCGGCAATCCGTTTTTTTACGTTCCGTTCGATCATGTAATGAAAGATGGCTGGCTCTTCAAATTTGTAGAGGCGGTTAACAGCAGAAAATATGAGCTTTTAGGTTTCAAAGACCTGAAAAAAATGCGTTTCAACCCAAACAGAGGTCAGTTCAGCGTTCGCGCTTCCTCTGGTATTGATTGGTTCGATATGCAGGTAGAAATCATGTTTGGTGATCAGAAAGTTTCGCTCGCTGATGCCAAGAAGGCACTTCTTAAGAAACAGAATTACGTTCAGTTAAAAGACGGCTCTTTGGGAATACTCCCTGAAGAGTGGATCAAAAAACTGGATCCGCTTTTGAAATTCGGACGTGTGGACGGAGATCAGATACATCTTTCTAAAATCCACTTTTCACTGATTGACGAGCTGGTTTCGCAGGCTGACAATGAAGAGGTGTTTTTGGAATTGCAGGAGAAGAAAGAAAAGCTCCTGAATTTCAAACAAATCCCTAATGTCCCTTTGCCGGAAAACATTAATGCGACGCTGAGGCATTATCAGGCTGAAGGGTATAAATGGATCAACTTCCTGCATGAGTTTGGATGGGGTGGATGTTTGGCTGATGATATGGGATTG
>DASYHR010000404.1:0-6050 GCA_035998385.1 Dyadobacter sp.
CCCTTTCTGCCAAGGGCGATAATGCCGGTGTTGCAGATGCCTTGCAATCGGGCAGTAGCGAACTGGAAAAAGAAGCAAATGCCTCCGGTGGCGATCTTAAGTCCAAGCTACTCGGCAAAGCAGGAGAACTGAAATCGTTGATTCCATTGGCAAGTACCGGTAAGTTATCTTCAGGCGTGCTTGGAAAAGCGGTGAGTGCAGTAAAAATGCTGATTGGTGCAAATCGGATCAGCAGCTTACTTGGAAAAGGGGAATCTGGTTTGCTGGGTAATGCAGCAAGTTTAACCAGCAACCTCGGACTGATCAAAGCGGGTTCGTCTATCCTGGGAGGCGGCACGCAAAGCTCACTCACAAGTCTGCTCGGTGACGCAACTAAAAGTGTAAGTGCGTTGGACAAAGGCGGCGTTGCAGCGAAAGTGGCAGCCAAAGCTTCTTCGAAACAATTGGGAAGTATTGTAAAGCTGGTTGGCTCTGCACTTTAAAATACAGAATCGTTTATATTTCAGGGCTGTCTGAGTTGATCAGGCAGCCCTGATTTTTTAAGTTTGCAGGAAAAAGCAGGGTCATTCGCTATATATCGAATCATTTATCGAGCATCTGATGCGCTCTCACTAAGTGGTGTATTGCAAAAAGAAGGTGAAAGCACAAAAGCAATCACCTCCATTAGCATCCGGGATACGGGCTAGTTTTGTACTACAAGCGAATTGTAAAGCAATTCATCTTCCGGAATTTGCAGCGTCATGTTCGCAACAGGATAGCTCAGTTTAGCAATATGATTGGTTGAGCTGGCGCGGTCTACCGGAATATTCCATCTTTTGTTGTTGTAAAATTCGCGGCCACCTTCACCCCAAAGTTCAATACGCGTTTGCAAATACACCATCTGCAAAGCGGATAATCCTGCCATAGCCGGATACGTGTCGCATGTGAGTGCTGTCGCACCTGTTTTTGTTCTGGCTGCAAGCAACTTGTTGAGCGTCGCCTTGGCATCTTCCGCATTGTTGAGTTGGGCTTGTGCTTCCGCTTTCATCAAAAGTACTTCTGAAGTACGCATGTAATAACAGGTTACAGTTCCTACCTCCACTTTGTTTGTACTACCCAAACCATGGGTGGCTGCAAACTTGGTATTGGTGTAAGCAGGTATAAACGCCTTGGTACTGTTTCTTGGGTAGGTATAGTCACCAAAGTCCTTCTCCATAAAACCCGACTTACGATAATCGTTGGCCGCTATTTTTTCGTAAAGACGGTTGTCAATCCGTTTGTAATTTCTGAGCACACCGCCATTCCCTTCACCGAAAGGATTGGTGTAGGCATTGAAATAGGTCTTTGAAATCCCCACAGGAAATCCGAGTATCACTTCAGGATTGGCTGCATTATTGAGGAATCCGTTTGTTTCAGGCAGGTAAATAGGGTTGGTTTCAGTACCCGTATTTTTGCCGCCGTATTGCGCCTCACTCATAAGGGTGGGATATTTGTCGAGAATACTGTTACACGCTGCAAGAGCCGTACTCCAGTCCCCGGTCCATGCCGACACCCTTGCCAAAAGGAAGTTGGCTACAGCAAGATCAATATCCGTAAGATCGGCCGTGTATCCGATGCCTGCCTCTGTAAAAAGCCGGATCGCATTTGTTAAATCTGCTTTGATAAAAGCATAAGTTTCCGCAGCAGTCGAACGTGGCTTGCTGGTCTGGGTTGGGGAGAACATGTCGTAAAGCATCACGCCCAGCTTTCCGTTACCACCCTGCAAATAGGCGTTCTGGTAGTTCTCCATCAGGTAACTGTAACCATAAGCTCTTACGATCAATCCCCTTGCTTTGTAGTCCATCAGGAATTTGTTGGTGCCCACAGTAGCATCCGGCAGGAAATTGAGCATTTTGTTAGCCTGATTGATACAGGTCCATCCGTAATTCCAGTACACCACATTTTTGTTGGAGTTGGCAGAAATGAAATTATCAAAGCCATATTCCGGTGCACCTACCAGTGCGGACAGTCCTGATACATCCCCGAGCACCATATCGTTTCCCTGCAGACTTCGCATCATATCCATCCCCTGATTGCTGTAGTACATGTCTGCATTACCCACGCCGTTGCTACCGGCATAGTTAAACATCAAAGGCATATTATTGGCCATACTGCCCATCACAAGCCTGATTGATTCCTCATTGCCTGAAGCCAGCAGTTGTTGAATTTGTTCGTCGGTGATGTTATTGGGAGGAGTTACATCCAGTTTGTCTGCGCAGGAGCCAAGCATAAATGCTGCTGCCAGCATGATGATATATTTTTTCATCTTGGTTTCAATTAAAGTTTTAGAATGAAAGGTTTACACCCATTGATACCGTGCTCATATAAGGATAAGCATAAGCGCCTACTTCCAGCCCGCCTACCAGCGACATGCGGGGATCAAAGCCGGAATGTCCGCTGAACATGGCGATATTATCCGCTGAGGCAAAAATCCTGAAATTACTGGCTTTGAATTTTTCAAGCAGACGAGCAGGAACGTTGTAGCCAATAGAGAGGTTTTTCACGTTCAGATAAGATGCACTGAAAAGGGCAAGGTCGGAGTACATCCAGCTTCCCATGGTAGCGCCATCGGTATAGTAGCTGGTTGGATAAAATACCATCGGAAATTTGGCATCCGGATTCTCCGGAGTCCAGGTATTGCCCAGTAATTCGGATGATAATGCACTTCCAATGTTGGAGTTCCGGTAAAGTGAATTGGCATATTCAACACTCAAAAACTTGCCACCAAGTTGGTAGGCCAGGATGGCTGAGAAATCGAATTGTTTGTAACGAAACGAAGTGGTGAATCCTCCAATCCATTTGGGTAGGGCACTTCCCATTTCATATCTGCTGGCTTGGGAATAATCGGTTGTTTTGATATCTGCCCCGATCTGAGTGTCTGTGAATTTACCGGCATTATGGTCGGCCTGTGTAACCCGGTGGTGAAATAGGGGAAGACCGCTGTTGGGATCAACACCGCCGTATTTGAAAAAATACATGTTGTAGTAATCTTTACCAACACCGCGAAGGTATCCGATTTCGGCAGTGGAAGCACCTCCGCCAGCTGCCCAGCCGTCTACACCAGCAGTCCAGTTACCGTTCAACTCACGGGATCCCACACCCGGAGGCACCTTGGTAAGCACAGTTGTATAATGCGTTCCATTCAGTCCAACAGTCCAGTTGACATTCTTTGTTTTGATGATATCAAAGTTAACATCTACTTCAATTCCCCGGTTTCGTATGCCGGCGGAGTTTTTAACAAGGCTGCCTTGTCCGAGGGAATAGGCGATAGGCTGATTGTATACCGCATTGATGGTGTGTTTGTTATACCAGTCAAAGGAACCATGTACGCGCTTGAAAAGCGTAAAGTCTACACCGGCATCCAGCGTTTTGGTATTTTCCCAGGTCAAACCATCGTTTACAAACGCTCCCTGTGTGAGGGTCACAGCGGCTGGTATGCCGCTACCTGCTGTGCTTGATGTATAGGTAGCACCATAACTCCAAAGTTGATAACCCGAGTAGTTGGCAATCCCGCTCTGATTACCAATGATACCGTAACTTGCTCTGATTTTCATATCATTAAGCCACGAATTGGTTCCTTTCATAAAATTTTCTGCCGTTAGTCTCCATCCACCTCCAACAGACCAGAATGTTCCCCAGCGGTTTTCCCTGTATTTAAACTTTGAAGATCCATCTCTTCTCAGCGAGGCTTCCAGGTAGTATTTTTCATCAAAAATGTAGCTCAACCTGCCAAAATAACTATCCATAGCCGTTTTGATAATGTCGCCGCCAGGGTTTGGGAATGTTCCGCCTGTGTAGCGGCCAACAAAATTCGCATAGGCAGGAAATCCATCTATCAATCCATAAGCTGAGTTGTAGTTGAGGTTATCCAGATCATATTGATAATACTCGTGGCCAGCCATTGCAGTAACAGAATGTCTGCCATACGTGTGACTCCAGTTCAGCAGTTGCTGCGCATCCAGCACGGCCACATTCTGGTAAGTTTTACCAAATGCACCAACTTTCACATAAGGGCCGGTTCCACTGTTTCCGTAGCGCGTGCGGGTTTCAGAAAAACGGTCATAGGAAATGTTCGCAGTAAAGCTGAAGTCCTTCAGGAAGTTAATGGTCGCGTATCCTTTCAAATTAAGATCATTTGATGCCCGCGTATCGATATCGTCATCAAGCAGTTTGATCAGATTGGCTTCTGATGTTGGAATTTTGGTCTGTCCCACGGGCGAATAAGTATCGCCCAGTTTGACGTGCACCATGTCGGTTCCGTCCAGATTCTTTTTGATATTTCCCTGCTGATCCCTGGCGAACAGAGATATCAGAGGGCTTTGACCATTAATCCAGCGGAACACGTTGGCTGTAGCCGAACCCGGATTACGCCCGAAACGTGTAGCAGGAGATTGCGTTGTTCTGTTGGTATAACCAAGATTAGCTCCAACTTTAATCCAGTCGTATAGCTGCGCATTCACATTGGAACGAACATTGTATCTGCCAAACTTTGAGCCGCGTATGTAGGAAGGGTCTTCCAGATACCCCAGAGAAGTAAAGTAGTCGACTTTTTCAGTTCCTCCGCTTGCCGTAAGATTGTATTCCTGGCGCAGTTGCTTTTCCAGAAAAAAATTATCATAACTACCTGCATCAAACAGTTTTCTTGCATTGGGATTCAGCTTGCCATCCGGGTTAACCAGATAAGCGCCCGACATCGTTGAACTAGCCTGGGTGCCCGATCCCGTGGGTGTATATACGGCACCCGGCACGTCGTAAAGCATCCAGTTGCCAAGTACATTGGATGAGAAATTCGTTGGCGATCCCGTGTAATCGAACAAATGGGCACTGGCAAACTGTGCTGCGCTTTCATGCGACATATTCGGATTTTTCAGATTCGTCGTATTGGTACCATTGGTAGAAGCATTACCTGCTACGCCATACCTGATCGAATTGTAGATGGCCTGCCAGGCATACTCGTAAATATCCTTGGCATCTGTGATCTTATCATATTTGAGTGCGCCTGCGTAATTCACTCCCCAGCGCCCTTCAAATGAAATTCTGGTTTTACCAGGTGTACCTCTTTTGGTCGTTACAAGTATGACACCATTTGCGCCCCTGGAACCATATACTGCAGTGGACGCAGCATCTTTGAGCACACTAATGCCGGCAATGTCTTTGGGGTTGATCGAAGACAAAGCATTGGCATGTTCTGCCGGAACACCGTCAATTACGATCAGGGCATTGGAGCTGTTCTGACTGGTAGAACCCGCTCCTCGCAAACGAATTCCCATGTCCAAACCGGGCTGTCCATCGACTGAGGCAATTTGTAAACCAGGCACAACGCCTTCCAGAGCTCTGGTGACGGTGGAGTTGGCTTGTACGGCAATCGTTTTTGAATCCAGCGTTGATACAGCTCCTGTGAGGTCTTTCTTTTTAGCTGTTCCATAGGCAATTACTACGACCTCGTTGAGTTGTTTGTCATCTACTGCCATGGTAATCGCAAGCGATTTTCTATTTCCCGCCGTCACTTCCTGGCTCAGGTAACCTACGAATGAGAATACCAACACTGAACTGGAAGAGGGGACATTGGTGATTTCAAAATTTCCTTCCTGATCGGAGGTTGTTCCGGTGGTGGTACCTTTCACAACGATACTAACGCCTGGCAAAGAACCGCCGTTGGCATCACTCACTTTTCCGGAAATATTGATCTGTGCATAGGCCCCCCATCCGAGAAGCAGGCAATACAGAAGGAGTAAGGGTACTTTTCTTTTCATGGTCTTTGAATTTTAAAGTAGGTGAATACTGATTTAGAAAGATTGGCAAAGAGGGTATTGAACAGCATAGAGATTATTTCTATGTGTTTGATATAGTAAGAGTTAACTTTTCGGTAGCGTTAACGTAAATGGACGTCAAGAACCACTGGTGCGTCTAGTAAAGGAGAAGGATGTTTCTTTTTGAAAGAAGACCGAAAACGGGGATTCACTGCAATGTACTGATGATTCATGGCGTCGGAATTTTAGTGAGTTATGATTCGGTAATTATGTAAAGAAGCT
>DASYHR010000422.1:0-2478 GCA_035998385.1 Dyadobacter sp.
GTTTTACCTTTGCTCAGCAGGTCGTAAACATGTTTATCTGTTAATTGTTTTCCCAGGAATTCGAATGGTATCTTGAACCCGCATTCCTGAAAATTAGTGCAGCCGTAAGCTGTCCGTCCTTTTTTCAACAGATGTTTTTTACATTTTGGACACGTGAGCGTCTCTATCGATACTTCTTCTTTTGGTTCTTTTGGTTTGGCAACACGTTTTGGTTTTTCAATGGCTTCGTCGGGTTTATCTTCTGCGATCGAAATGGATTTTCCAGTATTCATTTTGACCTCTCTGGTCAATTCTACCACCATCTGAATCAGCTCCTGTTTGAAGGTTTCCATTTGATACTCACCCTTCTCGATCAGCCTGAGCTTTCTTTCCCATACGCCAGTCAATTCAGCACTCTTAAGCAATTCATTGCTGATTGTATCGATAAGATCCATTCCGGTAGGAGTGGCGAAAATGTTCTTTTTCTTTTTTTCGATATACTTCCTCCTGAAAAGTGTTTCGATGATATTGGCGCGTGTCGAAGGTCTGCCAATCCCATTGTCTTTCAACAACTCTCGCACTTCTTCATCTTCGACCTGTTTTCCCGCAGTTTCCATCGCGCGCAGCAACGTTGCCTCTGTGTAAGGTTTCGGAGGTGAGGTTTTCCCCTGATGTACCCAGGGTTGATGCGGTCCGCTTTCGCCAACCTCAAAATTGGGCATTACTTTTTCCTCATCGGCGCTATCCTTTTTCTCGGTTTTGTCATTGG
The DNA here is from genome assembly GCA_035998385.1 of Dyadobacter sp. Taxonomy (GTDB): domain Bacteria; phylum Bacteroidota; class Bacteroidia; order Cytophagales; family Spirosomataceae; genus Dyadobacter. The sequence goes on from DASYHR010000422.1 coordinate 749, forward strand.
CGTAAAGAATTCGCCAGCCCGGATCAAGAATTTGCTTTCCTGTTGCCTTAAATTCTACCTTCCCGACCATACCAAGTACCGTAGTTGTTGATATCCGGCATTCAGGATAAAATACCGCCAGGAATCTTCTGACGATCATGTCATAAATCCGCTTTTCATCCTGACTCACATGAACCGGCAAGACACCTGTTGGAATAATCGCATGGTGATCTGTGACTTTTTTGTCATCGAAAACAGCCTTTAACTTTGGGATAGGGCTCGCCAGAAGCACTGCGGTGTATTCACTATAGTAGGTAAGATCCCTTAGTATACCTTCAATTTTAGGATGAAGGTCTTCAGACAAATACGTGGTATCGACCCTGGGGTAGGTGACAAATTTTTTCTCGTAAAGATTCTGAATGTGTTTTAGCGTCTCTTCGGCAGAATAGCCGTATTTCTTGTTGGACTCAACCTGTAAGGATGTTAAATCAAACAATTTAGGATTGCCTTCCTTTCCTTCTTTCTTCTCAAATGATGTTACTTCAAAGGGATGTTCAAGCAAATACGCCAGTCCTTTATTGGCTTTTTCCTGCTGGCGAATCCTGTCGATGGTCGCTGTAAATTCAGTTTCTCTGTATAATGTTTTCAGCTCGAAATATTCTTCCACCACAAAGGCGTTAATCTCCTTCTGGCGTTGAACGATCAGAGCGAGCGTTGGCGTTTGCACGCGACCAATAGACAATACAATCTTCCCTTGTCCGAATTTTTTAGTGAATAGTCTGGTCGCATTCATTCCAAGCAGCCAGTCACCGATTGCTCTCGCACTTCCGGCGGCATAGAGGTTGTCGTATTGTTCGCTTTCGCGGAGCTTTTCAAATCCCTCTCTGATGGCCTGCTCAGTAAGTGACGATATCCAAAGTCGCTTTACAGGTGATTTACATTTCGCTTTCAGTAGCACCCAGCGCTGTATCAGTTCACCTTCCTGGCCGGCATCACCACAATTAATAACCTCGTCCGACTCACGGACAAGATTTTCTATCACGCCAAACTGTCTGAGTGCTCCCGCATTGTCGATCAGCTTAATTCCGAAACTGGCGGGAATCATCGGGAGATCTTCCAGTCGCCAGGACTTCCACCTGTCGGTGTAGTCGTGAGGTTCTTTGAGCGTACAGAAATGCCCGAAAGTCCAGGTTACCTGGTATCCGTTCCCTTCATAGTACCCATCTCTTCTTTGGCTGGCACCCAACACTGCCGCTATATCTTTGGCTACACTGGGTTTCTCAGCTATACAGACTTTCATGCGCGCTCACTATGGACGACCTCGCGTCCGGACTGTTAAAAATGAAAGACAAAGTTTAACAAATTAATTGATTTTGTAGTTGTTCAAAAGCCGGTTCGGCAACGCTCCGGAGTTCCAAAACTGAGGTGCGACCATTGAATAACAGCCTGATCAGACCATTTTTCAAAAAAAAATAAAAAAATTTTAAAATTTTTTTTCTGAATCCGGAGTAAAGAAGGAGAAGATTTCACGAGAACCGGGCATTGGTAAAATCCACTCCAAATAATATTTGGCTTGTATTCGCTTGTGGCACATTTTAAGTATGTAGTCACATAAGTTGAAATACAACTAAAATCTCATTGAATCCGACTCAAAATAAGTTTAGTGCCGAAAACCAATAAACAGAGCACTTCTCAAAAACAAATCTTGTAATAATCATATTAATATCTGTGTGTATGACCCGTTTTGAAAG
>DASYHR010000528.1:0-1951 GCA_035998385.1 Dyadobacter sp.
TTCACTCCCTGCAATTCCGGCGCGCTTCTGGGCAATTGGCTTACTTTCAGCGACTCTGCCCATGCGCTTTCTGCCATATAGCTGATCAGGCCGAGTTGCAATGCACCCAGCCCTGCCTTCCGTAAAAATTCTCTTCTGTTAACCATCATACGAATAGTGGTATCTTTGTAAAAATCATTTCAGCAAGTATCCGCAATTTTTATGTCTTTCCAAGCACTGGGGCTTTCAGAACCCTTACTTAAAACCATAGCAGAACAAAATTATACTCAGCCTTACCCTATTCAGAAAGAGGCGATTCCAGCCATTTTGAAAGGAAAAGATATTCTGGGTATAGCAAGAACAGGTTCCGGTAAAACCGCCGGGTTTGTATTGCCTATTCTGGAATGGTTTCAGGATAAGGGAGCACCCAAAAACCGGTCGATCCGTGTTCTGGTATTGGCACCAACCCGCGAACTTGCACTACAGATTGCTGTTGTTTTTCAAACATTTGGTGAAAAGCTGCCTAGAAAAGTGAAGACTATGGCTGTTTACGGAGGTGTCTCGATCAATCCTCAGATGATCGGTTTGCAAAATGTTGAGATCCTGGTAGCTACACCAGGACGACTTCTTGACCTTTTGTCTCACAAAGCACTAACAATTTCCGACACTGAAATTCTGGTCCTGGACGAAGCTGACAAAATGCTAAATATGGGTTTTGCTGATGAGATGAAGGACATCTTTTTCCTGCTGCCAAAAAAACGACAAAGTATACTTTTTTCAGCGACACTCGGTGATGACGTCGAAGCGATCCATCAAAGTATACTCAGGGAACCGGTTAAGATAGAGATTCCCGAAGAAAAGCAGAATCTGGATCTGATTAAACAAACAGCTTACTTTGTTGATCCTGAGAGAAAAGGACCGCTTTTGAGATATATTATCAAAACGGAAGAAATGAAGCAGGTATTGGTATTTGTTTCCGCCACCCGTACCGCAGACAATCTGGTTGAAAAACTTAAAAAGAATGGAATTGATGCAGCTGCCATGCATAGTGGCAAAAGCCAGGGTGCGCGTACGGAGGCATTGAACAAATTCAAATCAGGCAAACTGAATGTACTGGTAGCAACCGATTTGGTAGCGAGGGGAATTGATATTCAGTTTTTGCCTTATGTGATCAATTTTGAATTGCCTCGTTCACCGAAAGATTACGTCCATCGCATTGGTCGTACAGGAAGGGCTGAAACCCCCGGTGAAGCCATTTCGCTGATATGCCCGGAAGACACACATCATTTCAAAATCATTCAGAAAAAAATGGGTAAGAAGGTGGAAATGAAGGAAAGTTTTGATCTGGAATTAAAAGGGTTTTGATACCAGACTAATCATTTCGTCCCCTTCATAAATTTAGTTGGAAGCTTAAGTGCCGAATTAAGAAAATAATCAAATCATCAGAAAGTGCCTCCCTGTAAATAGGAAGGCACTTTCTCGTTTTATTATAATTGCAAAATCCCAACAATATCTTGGCTTATACAGGAGTCTACATGAAGGTGTGCCGTTTGACAATACGGAAATTTGGAATAAATCTAATCGCATACAAACCATGCATATTTACTACTCATCCTCAGACATGTTGAAAAAGGCGCATCGACACCTCGCCTTCCTCATGATTTGCCTGCTCACTGTTGTTACGTCTCATGTCGTATTGGCGCAATCCACCATCACCGGAAAGGTTACCGGTGCACAGGGAAATGAACCCTTGCCGGGCGTTAACATCGTTATAAAGGGAACAACAACCGGTACATCTACGAATGTAGAAGGAACCTATTCCATTAACGCACCCAAAGATGCAGTTCTCCAGTTTTCCTTTATCGGTTATGAGCCACAGGAGATTCAGGTAAATGGTCGTGCAAAAATCGACATTTCACTTTCTGATGATTCGAAAGCATTATCTGAGGTGGTTGTTATCGGCTACGGTACA
>DASYHR010000529.1:0-1786 GCA_035998385.1 Dyadobacter sp.
AACTTGACTATGAAAAGCTTTTTACGATCCTGAGAACAGAGAAGCAGATTGAAGTTTTGATTAATCCATTCATCACAGCCTATCTGAACGATGCCATGGAGCAGCTGGAAGGTCAGGTCGCGTCTGCTAAAATCGCACTGGCGAGACTGTCATCTCCACAGCTATATTACGTTTTATCAGGAAATGACTTTTCACTCGACATTAATAATTCCATAGAGCCCAAGATCGTCTGTATGGGAAACAATCCGCAAAAAATCCAGATTTATGGCGCGGTGCTTTCACTGTACGTGAACCGTCTTGTCAAGATTGTAAACAAAAAGGGAAAGATCAAAAGTAGTTTAATCTTCGATGAGTTTCCGACCATCTATCTTAGCGGCATTGATAGTCTGATCGCAACTGCAAGGTCTAATAAGGTAGCCACCACACTGGGCATACAAGATTTCTCACAGCTCAGAAAAGATTATGGAAGAGAACAGGCAGATGTTATTGTTAACATCACTGGTAATATCATCAGTGGCCAGGTGACAGGTGATACGGCAAAACAACTCTCTGAGCGTTTTGGGAAGATTATGCAGGACCGTACTAGCTTATCGATCAACCGGACCGACACCTCAATCAGTAAATCCAAACAACTTGATCTGGCCATTCCAGCTTCCAAAATCGCGGCACTCAGCTCTGGTGAATTTGTGGGAATGATGGCCGATAATCCTGATCAGAAAATAGAATTGAAAACTTTTCATTGTGAGATAATTAACGACCATAAAGCTATTCAGACCCAGCAGGACAACTACCAGCCAATCCCGGAGGTTAGAAAAGTCAATGATTCCATAGTATCTGGCAATTTTCTTCAGATTAAAGAAGAAGTAAAACTTCTGGCAGATAGTGAAATTGAAAAGATACTGGCTGATCCGGCTCGTAGGCATCTGATGGTATACAAGAGAAGAAAGTAGCATTTTCTTAATAGCGCAGTTTACAGCATGTATACGTGCTGCATTGATAAGAAGAATCCCATCTACCAAGTGTCACATATAAACTGATTTTATTCTTTTTACAGGGCTTATCCATAAGAATCAAAGTCGTCATCCGGCAAAGTGAAGATGTTGCTGGAAAGCAATGGATATTTCACACATATCGCCATATACCTTCTCTTAGTGCTTTATTGGATTACCCAGTAGTTTTTGGAACATGGTTAACACCAATGGTCGGATTGAAGCTGGTAAAGTAGAAATACATACGGTACAATAATTGCTATCATGTCCAGGCTTACGTAGCAAGGTAAGACTGATCTAAAAATTTAGATACCATTCTATCGCAGTATATATTAGCCGAATCAGCGAAAACTCATTTTGGCGGGCAGGGTTTGAATGCTCTCCTAAATTCTTAGCAGTCAAGTATTCAATCAGTTTTGCCGGATTTCAGTAGCAGTAATTACACACTTTATAAATATACGCGCAGATCAAATGTATTCGCTGATTGATTTTAAGAAACAATTTCCCGGTGTCGTGCCTGTAAATGCGCAGGTATTCGGAACAAGTCTGATTGTGGCTCCCCATCCTGATGATGAAACGCTTGGGTGCGGTGGCACAGCAGCGCTACTTTTGCAGATGGGCTTCTCAGTTCACTTCCTTTTCATCAGTGACGGCACACGATCACATCCTGATTCAAAGAAATTTCCTGCTGAGAAGCTCAGGGCGTTACGCGAAGCAGAAGCGCGTTCCGCTGTCGATGCATTAGGCGGAAAAACAGACTGTATTGATTTTTTAGCGTTGCCCGACCGTCAGGTTCC
>DASYHR010000541.1:0-3972 GCA_035998385.1 Dyadobacter sp.
TGCCGTACTGGCTGTAAGGCCGATTATGATGCTTTACATCAAATTTAATACACTTGCCCGATGGTCTTTTTCTCTCTTGTCAGTGTTTTGTATCTCGGCAGGTGTCTATCTGATCATCCATCAGGAAGACGATTTTATGTATGAAGTTTCAAAAGAAATTTCTGAGCATGTCCCGGGCCGCTCGGCGATTTACCTGCCTGAAAGAATAGCGCTTTACTCCGAAATCCACACTCCGTTTCAAAGATACGCCAACCTTTCTATCGCTTTCGACCACCGGGAAACCAATTATCTGTATTTTGATAACACCAGCTATCCTCTGCTCGATTCTATCAAACAAAGCAAGCAATGGGAGATAGTCAACTTAAAAAATGGTCCGATTTTAGCGATCAAAAAAATCGTAAAGCACAGCCCGTCCGTCAGATTATCACATTAAACACCTTCTGCTACCACTTCTTTCACGTCAGGAACCATACGCGTCAGCAGATTTTCAATACCTGCTTTCAATGTAAGTGTTGAAGAAGGACAGCCGCTGCATGAGCCTTGTAACAGAACTTTCACCACACCGGATTCTTCATTAAACGAATGAAAGTTGATCGCCCCGCCATCTGACTCCACAGCCGGACGAACGTAGGTATCCAATGCTGCTTTAATTTTTTGAATCGTATCTGAATCTCTGGAATCAACAATTACTGTATTTTTTTCAATTGTTTTTTCAGCGAAAACGGGATGGTTTTCTTCAAAATATATCTTGATAAACTGCTTGGTATCACGTAAAACTTCTTCCCAGGCTATCTCATCATCTTTGGTAATTGTAATGAAATTACTGGCAATGAAAACGCGCTTCACATGCGGAAACTGAAAAAGATCAGATGCCAACGGAGAAGCACTTCCTTCAAGAAAGGTAGATTCTACTGATGGATAATCGAAAGAAAGTCCGTCTGGTACCAATTCGAAATTCAATACAAATTTCATCGAATTCGGGTTCGGGCTAAGCTCGGTATATACAAAAATGGGACGTGATAACATGGTGTTCTATTGTTACTTAAAATCTGTTTCTATTTAATTCAATAACAACACGAAGATGTTTTTTTTGGTTTAACAAAGCTTCATTGTTGCTCAACTTTTAGTTACAGGAAAATTTGATTTAAAGAAATTTCACAAAATTTTGAAATTATTTTCAAGCTTACCCAACCTCCCTGGGTGTCGAAGTAGTTTATAAAGACGAAACCCTGACAGACTGATCAACTGATGGGATATTTTCTAATCCTAACATTACGACACATGGAAAAGTTAGCTATTGTATGTATGATCTTCGTCATTGGGTTACTATCCTGCGAAAAACAAGATGACATTAAAAATGTGACTAAACTGGAAACAGCTAAAACGACGTTTAAACGTGCCGAACCTGCTGAATTCACTTTTAAATCGGACGCCCCGCCAAGCCAGGTCAAATGGAGTGTAACTCCTGAGAAAAACGTGACCATTACCGCCGACGGATATACTGCACGGGTGCTTTTCAGTGATCCCGGCCGCTATCAGGTAATCGCTACCGACAATCGTACAACTTCAAGAACCTTTGTCGATGTAGATACAGCGGCTTACAGTCCGGGTGATACTGCAACCATTCCACCGCAACCCGAACCACCCGTTGTTACCCCTGTTGATACCGCCAAAGTTGTGATTATTGATACCGTTGGGACACATAATGTCTACCTCAGCCTGGATGATGAAGAATTCACGCTAACGCCCATTTTACTTGATTCCCTGACTAACTCAGGTCTTGCGGTACGTTTCGATGGGAAGAAAACGTATCCCTGCCTATACACGAACCTGGCTCATTCAGGATTTCGATACAACGCTGAATCGGATACCTACCAGTTGACATTTTACAGTATGATACAACCAGGAGCCCGATACTGCGAGCCTGGTGCAATAAAGGCCATGGGAGCAACACATATATTTCCTTTGAAGCACGGACGATCAAATCTGGAAATAAAATTGGGCAACAATACCTATTCCGGATATATTACCCGGGAAGGAGACACATACAATATTACCTGGCCCTATTCCACCGGAATTAAATTTTCTAAATTAGTCGTCACCAAATAAGACTCTTTTTGGCGCCTCCCCATCGTATTCCGGGAGGCGCCAATAGCCTGAATGGATTCTCTAAGCGAAATAATAGCCGAATGCAGGCGCAACAATCGTAAGAGCCAGGAAGAATTGTACCGTCAATTCTATCCGGCTCTGTTTGCGCTATGTAAGAAGTTTTTCGCCGATGAGCATGAAATTCAGACTGCTTTGAATAACGGCATGATGAAGGTTTTCAAAAACATCAGCCAGTATAATGCGAAAAAAGGAGAGTTCTTTAACTGGGTCTATACAGTTGTCAGAAATTCCTGTCTGACACTGCTAAGAAACAAAAAACCGGACAATCACCTTGAGCTGAATGATGAGACGGAATACCTGATCAGTTACGACCCATTTGACACTGTCGGGTGGGATGAAATTTTCAATCGCCTGAACCGGCTTCCTCCTGCAACAAGAGCCATCTGCAGCTTGTATTATCTTGAGAACTTTACGGTTAAAGAAATCAGCCAGGAAATGAATGTGAAAGAAGGTACGGTAAAGTGGCATCTCAACGAGAGCCGAAACAGACTCAGAGATGGATTTAGTAAAAACAAGGAAATATAAACAGTGAAAAAAGGCAGTAAACATATCAATCAAAAGCTTCATGACAGCTACCCGAAACCAGAGGTTCCGGCAGATGCTGCATGGGCAAAGATGAACGATATGCTTAATACAAGTCTGCAGGTTAAGAAACCATGGAACTGGTCAAAGTTCTTTATGTCCACATTCGTATGTTCCGTGATAGCTGTGTCGGCTTATTACTTTTGGCCGAAAGCATCATCTGATACCCCGCGTCACAAAACTATTGAAGTAAATAACCGCCAGGAAATAAGTGCAGATGTATCTGTCAGGCGTGACAGCAACTCATTAGCAGATTCGCCAGGCGAAGAGCAACACGCAACTGATCATCTGAAAGAAACCAGTGAGGAAAAGGATAAACAATCCGTATCACCTCAATATAAAACCAGCGATCAGCATTCCTCAGGCACCGCTGGTGAAACAGGATCATTGTTTGCTAAACATTTGAATGAGAAAGCGGAGCCAGCTACAACAGCAAAGAGGAAAGGTGACTCGTTTTATATCAGAAAAAAAGAAAACCGGCGTGATGACGAAACGTATCAAATTGAAAAAGACATCAAACCAGGATCTCAACCCAAAAACAAACTGATGTCACGGGGGGCGACAGACAGTCAGAAGGATTTGTCATCACAATCAAAAGTGACTACGCATACTCAAAGCAACATTGTAAACCTTCACACACTGGATAACAAACCAGCTCATTTTGGCAAAGCGCTCCCGTACCCTCGTATCGGCATTAATAATAATAACCAAAACAAAAAGGCAAGTGAGGACAAACCCTCCAGGTCATTGTTTCACAATACAGGAGTAGGCCTTCAATGGCAAAGTACCATTCCAATGAGCGGTACGGAGCATTTTTTAACAACCGGAGAAGAAAATGATCGAGTTTACAAGTTACTGATTCCCGGAATTTCAGTTTCCCAAAGCTTTGGGGAACGAAATCATCTGAGGCTTACATTCCTGCCGTACGGTCAATATTTTACAAAAAATGCGCTGATTGCCGGTGCGCAGAATGAAGGGTCGGATTCAACTACAGTAATAACAAACCGCACCAGTTTGATCAAAACAAGGGGGTGGAATGTGGCGCTCGGTTATGAGAGAACAGTATTGACGAATTTTGGCGTAGGAGCAGGAATCTATGTTCATAAACAAACCCATGCACTGCTCTCGAATGCAACCATTACTTCAAATGATTCTTTAACAACTTACCAATCTGCATTGACTAACAGAAAGTATGAGGCAACTGATGGCTATTTCAATCAA
>DASYHR010000586.1:0-3129 GCA_035998385.1 Dyadobacter sp.
CTGTCATTCCTCACATCTTCAACAATGATTTGCATATCCCTGACAATCCTGCCGATCAGAAAGCCATCCCGCCACTCTTCCACAATGAAAGCGATATTATAATAGCCTGTCTGCATCGGAGCATCCCAGATAATGTCTCCCGTAATCGGGTTAAGGCTGAAAGTTGCAGGTGTTCCGCCCGCTTCCGTACGTCCTGGTGCACCGATCAAATTGGGATCCTGGTACTCCAGGTTAATTCCTGATCCGTTTCTGCCGCTTCTTTGCGGAACAAACATTTTATAAGAAAGGCTATCTCCATCTGCATCAAAAGCGCCGGGGTTGTGGATGTAACGCTGTCCTACGGCAGCCAAATCAATAGGTGCATTCAGGAGCACCGGTGTTTGGTTGAGTCCGAGGTTTGAATTGATGTTTAGTGTAGTACTTACATAAAAGTTAAGGCTTTCTGTTGGCTTGGGACCAATGTTCAGAACGTTGTTATTTCTGTTGTCCTCTTCAAATGAGATACGAAATTGTCCTGTTCCCGGAAAGGTATAGTTAATGATGTAAACATTTCGCGTAGTATTGTTTCCTATATTAACGATAGGCAAAATACGTGGAGCGCTGAGCACTACCGATGCACCGGTTGAGGCGACATTACCAATTGTAAACTCAGCAAAATCCTGCCGTTGAGCAGCATCCGGACCATTCACAATATCGAAGTAGGCAGTCAGCTTTATTTCATAAGTTGGTGAAGATAAGGATAATCTCCTCGCAGTAATCTCACCTGCCCGGATATGGGTAGCTTCGACTTTCAAGGATAGCATCAATAGAAAAAAACAGAGTGAAATCTGCCAGTATCGTAAAAAGAAACGCATATATGTAGTTGTCTAATTAGGTCAGGGTTGATAAGAATTGTGAACATAAAAACATGCTCACAGCATTACTATGTTATTCGAAATCACTTCTGATTTTGTTGCATTGTATCTGACACTGATAATAATGCAACGAAAATATAGTTAAAAATGTGTGTCAGAGGATCAATCCGTCCGATATTACTTTTTTTGAGTATTCTTCAATATAAAAAACAAGGTCTGGCTGTTATTTAAAGCAACCAGACCTCGTCATATATCATGGTAAAAACTAATTATTTCATTAGTTGCACCCATCCTTTGATGGTAGTAGGTTTTGGATTTCTGGTTGCAGATTCGAAAGTTACCGACACTTCATAGTAGTATTGTCCTGCCGCAAGCTCTTTTCCTGCATTGGTTTTTCCGTCCCAGTTGATGTTGACATCTTTGGTGTCGTATACCTGCGTTCCCCATCTGTTAAAGATTTTACATTCTACCGATTGCACAAAAGCCGGGCAGTCAAATGGTTTGAATATATCGTTTTTGTTGTCGCCGTTTGGTGTAAATACGTTTGGCAACACATACATCGGACAATTGTCTTTGCATACAATATTACTTGGCGCGCTTTCCACACCGAACCCGTTGACGGCCGTGACGTAATAACAGCCTGCGAATGAAGTGAGCCCGTTATGTGCGAATGCAGTAGCAAGCGGAATAGGAGGGGCGGATACGGTTCCTACGAGCGCAGGCGTATCACCTTCGTATCTGGCATAATAAATCCTGTACGCATTCAGGTTCTGATCACATTCCTGTGGATATGTCCACGAAAGGTTATTGGTGAATGAAGTCTGGTTACAGAAAATTTCAGGCGTTTTGTTGAGCTCTGCACAATCCAGCTGGTCTATTGCCAATACCGGCGGGCATGGCCTGGTGGTATCTGAGGCGGTCAGACAAATGGTTTGAGAAAAGTTAAAGAGGTTATCGGGTTTGATCTGTCTGTCGTTGTAGGAACCCAGGGTTTCAACCTTGTAACAATAAGATATTTCTTTTGAAATGGTCACATTGATAGTTCCGTCCTCCGGGAATTTGTCGGTGCCGTCATCAATGTAAGTAAATGGCTGCCCACCCTGCGTGGTGATATCATTGATCCTGTTGAACGTGCCGGGATTGTCCTTGTCTTCCCTGTATATCCTGTGCAGGGTGCCGTCGTTGCTCCATGGCACAATCGCCGACCAGTTAAGCCTGATGTTTGTCGGTATTGCCGCACCCTGTTCAAGTCTTACACTGCTTGCGGGTTCGGTCACGTCTACCACTGTCAGGCTTCCTGCCTGAGTGGTGGCATATTCGAGCTGGTATCTGTATGCGTTGTCGGTCGTGTTGAGCAGTTTGTCGACATACAACGTATCTGCAACAGCTGGGTTAAGGCTGGTGGTAACTTTGTAAACTTCTGTAAAATCAGTTCCGTTTTGTCCTGTCGCCCGCATCAATCTGAACTGTGCAGGAACCCCTGTTTTCAGCATTGGACGAGTCCATCTTACGGTAATTTCACCTGCAGTCTGGCTGGTTTGGTCAACAGTAACATTTGTAATAACGGGCATGATGGTAGGCAATTCAATACACGCCATTTCCGATGCGATACTTTCCCCGCCGCCTACAAGGTAGCCAGGTTCATTAATATTGGCACCCGGTCGCGGAAACTCGACCACGATTCTGTAGCTGTAAGAAACCCCTGCTTTCAGGCCGGTCTGGTTGTCCAGAAATGTCGTCTGGTTGACAGCCACCTGTCCGATTCTTTCAAATCCCAACCCTGCAGGTATTCCTGAAATACAAACATCTTCAGGGATTTCTTTACATCCTTCTGTTCTGTAGATGGCAATCCTTGCACCGGGAATCTGGCATTGGTAAGTGTTCCAATTCAGTCTGTATGCAACACCGGCCGGATCTGTAACCGGGACAGCGGTGAGATTAACCGCTTTTGGCCCATAAATACGGATATTGAGTGTGGTCATATCTGAGAGTTTTCTGAACAGGGCAGGATTCCCTGTTGCGGCTCCGTCTTCAACCTTAAACAGAACGGTATAGGGTTCGAGCCTCACGTGGTCACAACCTGTTTGCCAGGAGAAAATACCGCTTACCTGGCCCAGAGAATTCTGCTGAGCGACCGTGAAATTCGCATTGGCTGGTTTTACAAGCCTTGATTCGTATACCCCCCCTGTGGATGTAAGTGTGAGCCTGTCCCCATTTTTATCGGTAGCGCTCACACGCTGGTTTATTCGGGTGTCTGCCTCTACACATATATCGT
>DASYHR010000382.1:0-1703 GCA_035998385.1 Dyadobacter sp.
ACTGATGTCTGGTTTAATTATTTGAATATCAACACCTACAGGGTCAAAGGTGTCGATGTATACAACGGCATATTCCGCAGAATGTGAAATAGAAATGTGAGCGTCGCTGTTATTTAGAAAAGGTTTTCCGTGCGTGTCATAATGCAAGCCTGTATTTGCTGGAACCATCATTTTTAACAAATTTCTCACCGCAAGCCATTCTTTTTTCTTTCTTTCGCTCCGCTTATTTAAGAGTACTATTTCTTCTGCACTCGTCAGGGTGAGTGGTTGCAGTAGGGTATCTACTGTTTCGCTGATCTGCCAAAGACCGAGCTGCGCATGATCCGATACTTTTTTTATATATACAAGACCCATTTATTCCTAATTTTGACAAACGAACGACATCAGACTTAGCCACGTAAAGTTATCCCCTGAGGCCATATATGAAAAAGTTTTTTCGAAGAAGAGATTTATTCACCGACCGGCGCGTTTGTTTGAAAGTGTATTTTTGTATTTGAAAAATGACGTTGATCAAAAATAAAGTAGTCAGGAAAACGGGAAAGATCTTATTGATTTTCCTGCTGCTCATCGCATTTCTTTTTGCCCTTTTTATCTGGCGTATTCGTATTCCTGCTCCCGAAACAGGTAGTACGAAAACCGTGGATAGTTATAAGCGTATTCAGATTAGCGAAAATCATTATCAGGTAGAACAATGCTGGCTGCGGAAAAATGAACAGGGTATATGGGAAATGTATCTGGAAGGTTCTCCCTATGAGCGAGGCTTGATATATGGTATCCTGGCAAAGGAGCTGATGGAAAAGCAGGAAGTGCATTTCGTGAACCAGATCAACGAATTGATACCGAATAGTTTCTTCCTGCAGGTTCTGAGGGGATTCGTGGGCTGGTTCAACAGGGATATTTACAAATACATTCCTGAGGAAAATCTGCAGGAAATATATGGTGCTTCCCAGTCTTTTTCGGACAAGTATAATTACATCGGCCCCAAATATTACCGTATCCTCAACTACCATGCGGCACACGATATCGGCCATGCGCTTACGGATCTGAACATGGTGGGTTGTACTTCGTTTGCAGTGAAGAATAAGTTTTCGGTGGATTCGTCTTTACTGATCGGCAGGAATTTCGATTTCTATATGGGCGATGCTTTCGCCGAGGACAAGCTGATCGTGTTCATGAAACCTGATAAAGGTTATAAGTTTGCTTCCTACGCGTGGGCTGGGTTAACAGGCGTTGTGTCAGGCATGAACGAAAAAGGAATTACCGTAACGCTAAACGCGTCAAAATCAGATATCCCATTTGCTGCCAAAGAGCCAATTTCCCTGTTAGCACGTGAGATTCTGCAATATGCAGGGACGATAGAAGAAGCCAGAAAAATTGCTGCAAAAAGCGAAACGTTCGTGTCTGAATCCTTGCTGATTGGCTCAGCTGCGGATCATGATGCGGCGATCATTGAGAAGTCGCCGGGTAAAATGGATATCTATCAGCCTGCAGGAGATGAGCTGGTTTGTGCCAATCATTATCAGAGTAGAGCATTTGCACAGGATTCGGTCAATATTAAGAACATTCGGTCAAGCGATTCCCGCTACCGGTTTGCACGTATGAACGAATTACTGACACGCTCTTTTCCATTGGATATTCAAAAGGCAGCAAATATTTTACGAGATAAAAACGGTGTGAACGATCAGTTCATCGGCTACGGAAAT
>DASYHR010000598.1:0-10641 GCA_035998385.1 Dyadobacter sp.
GTCTACCTGGTGGTGTGGTGCAAACGTTGCTGCTTCCCAAACCTGGCCTTCCTGCTGCTCTCCATCACCCATCAATACAAATACTGAACGATCGTCTTTATTCAGTTTTTTAGCAAGTGCTGATCCGATTGCGGCCGACATACCTTGTCCAAGTGATCCTGAAGCAATACGAATACCTTCAAGATGCTCATGTGTAGTCGGGTGACCTTGTAAACGAGAATCCAGCTTTCTGAAAGTAGCAAGCTCAGATTTTTCGAAATAACCTCTGTGAGCCAACACACTATACCAAACCGGAGAAATGTGCCCGTTTGACAAGAAGAACAAATCCTCTCCTTCACCGTTCATGTCGAAAACAGGTTTTCCGTTTTCTTCCTTGATCTTCATTTGCTCAAAATACAAAGCCACGAGAATCTCTGTACAGCCCAAAGATCCTCCCGGATGGCCTGACTGACAGCCATGAACCATGCGGACAATATCCCTGCGAACCTGGGATGCTACTTTTTCTAATTGTTCAATTTCCATTTCTATTTTTTTTCTTACGGATTCGATCCTTTTTAGAGATTGTAAATTTGGTATTAATCAAGCTTAGAATATGACTATTAATTATTCAGTTTTACCAAGAATTTGATCAGTGTGGTTTTTGGTATCCACTTTCCCGATAATTTCCTCTATTACACCATTTTCATTAATGACGAAAGTTGTGCGTGCTATCCCCATGTACGTGCGACCATACATACTTTTTTCAACCCACACTCCATATGATTCAACAATCGCATGATCGGTGTCGGCCAACAGCGGGAAAGGGAGATCAAACTTTTTGATAAATTTCTGATGCGACTTTTCATCGTCAACACTTACTCCCAATACAATGTATCCTTTGCTGAGCAGAATTTCATAATTATCTCTCAGATTACACGCCTGAGCCGTACAGCCCGGTGTATTGTCTTTAGGATAAAAATAAAGGACCACCTTCTTTCCTTTAAAGTCTGAGAGGTTGATTTCTCCTCCATTCTGGTCTTTTGCTGCGAACTCTGGTGCCGCATCCCCTACCTGAAGTGTCATACGTTTACTTTTTTCGTCTCACCGGTTTGGCAGCCGGCTCTTTAAGTTCGGTTTGCAAGATAGTACTATTTCCCGCCCCGTCAGTAACTTCGAGCGTTAGTTCACCCTCAAACGGTATACTTTCATCCAATTTTTCAGACCATATATAACCTCTTTTGCTATCGAAGTTCAACAGAATCCATTCATCTCCAACCTTAGCCCGATAATTGGAAATGCCGGAAAATGAGTCCCATATGTATCCCCGGATCCTTGTTTTACTTTGTTCCTGTAATTTGATGACAGGCGGAATCGTGTCGGAGTGAACTACAAAAGTTCCCAGCTCTCTCGTTTGAAAACGAATACGATCGCCATCCCATTCACCACCAACCAATCTGTATTCACCGTCCAGATACCGATAAACTTTGGAATGTTCCTTATTCTCCGGCAGCCTGTCAGGAACAAAGGATACAGAAACATAGTCCCTGAGTGCAGTTCCTTTTGTATTCAGCGTCAGGTAATTCATATTCCGTTGGGCTGTCACATATAATGTATCAAAAAGACTGGTCGGCTTAAATTCTACAGTCCAGTCCTTACCTGTATACAAAGATGAAATCCCCGGATATACTTTTGTACGCAAATACGTGCGTGCAATCGAATTACCTATTCTGACAGAATCAGGCAAATAGGCCCGCAGATCCGTTAAAAACACAGCGGATTCTTTGTCATAAAAATCCGGTTCTTTTTTAATCTCTTTCCCTTCCGAGAAAAAGGTAGCTAATGGCAAATTACTACGGTAGTCTTTTGCCTTCACAATCAGCGTATTGTTTTGTACATCTGTTTGTCTCCATTCAGGATTTACTTCCGTGTCGGATACCGGTAACTCGGCTTTCCCAACCTCGCCTTTGATTGTAAAAATAAGCTCAGAAAAGTTTTCATAGGAATCTGAAATACGAATTTTCACTTCGTGAGATAGCGTGTCTGTGATATTCAGTTTCCCTTTCAACAAATTCGTTTTGTACAGATTGAAGGTATTGCCATCAGGCACATAACATCTTAGGTAGCGCTGACCGGTTTCCTGTTCCGTCTCATAATCGATGAGATTGTTGTAATCGCGGGAGGAAGCATTTGGAAATATCTCCATATTGTAAGAAAACACTTCCTGATCATCCATTCTGATCTCGATACATTGAAGCCCGTATCGGAAACCTGTACCCGTCATCTGGTCATGAGCCACCAGATCAATTCCGATCATCCCGGAAGCAGTAACCGGATACGCCAGTCGATAGGAACCATCTTTTTGTTTCACAGTATTGTAGACCCGTCTGTCGAACTGGCCATTCACCCGGCCATTGATATCCATCGGCCGGATCGCCAGATTAACAAACTTCGGAGGTGTCACATCCCTGATCTCCTTAAAGCCAAAATACAGCGGATTGAGATAGTTGTCCTTCGAATCCCGGATTTCAAAATGAAGATGCGGACCTGCAGATCCCCCCGTGTTTCCGGACAAGGCGATTACTTCACCTTTACGAAAAGAGAATTGGTTGGCCTCCGGGAACAAGTCAATCTCAAAGCTTTGTTTCTTATATTGTTCAGCACGAACCCAGTCAGCCAGTTTTTCACTAAACTTCAATAAATGGCCGTATACAGTAGTCTGGCCATTGGGATGACGCAAATAGATTACATTCCCGTATCCGCTTCGTTGCACTGCTACTTTATAGACATAGCCTTCTGCAGCTGCGTGCACAGAAAGCCCTTCTCTCTGCTGCGTGCGGATATCCAGACCGGCATGAAAATGATTGGTCCGCAAATCACCCAGACCACCTGCGAGTGAATTGGGCTGGCCAGGCATGATCGGAAACTGATAATATCCCTTCGGATAAGATTCTTTTTGAGCAAACGAAGGAGAAATAAGACTGGCGATACCGAAATAAATAAAACAGTACCGAACCAGTGCTGACATTTTTTTTAACATGCAAAGAAGTGTATGAATGATGGGTGCAAATTTTAGACGCTACTTATCTAACGAACAACTCCAGCATCTTCTTTCCCTCGATTGAAGCAGTCAACTTGTCACCTATTTGTACAGACGAAACACCCTTCGGCGTTCCCGTGAAAATCAGGTCTCCTTTTTTGAGCATAAAATATTTTGAAACAAACGAAATCAGGTAGTTGATCCTGTAGAGCATCATGGAAGAATTACCATTCTGGCGGGTTTCCCCGTTTACGTCCAAACTAAAATTCAGGTTCTGGATATCTTCAAAATCAGAAACCGGAACAAAGTCTGATACCGGCGCAGACCCGTTGAACGCTTTGGCAAGCTCCCAGGGAAGGCCTTTACTTTTTAACTCCGATTGCACATCTCGGGCTGTAAAATCTATCCCTACACCAATTTCGTCGTAGTACTTGTGCGCAAAACGCTCTTCGATATTCTTACCGACTTTATTAATCTTCACGACAAGCTCTACCTCATGGTGTACATCCTTTGAAAAATCAGGATAAAAAAATGGTTCGCCTAACCGGACCTGTGCTGTTTCAGGCTTCAAAAATATAACCGGCGCATCAGGACGTTCGTTATTCAACTCAGCAATATGGTCGGCGTAATTACGCCCTACACAAATAATTTTCATTCGAAATTGGCACTTATGTTAAAATAATGAACTGTAAATCATCAGTTCAACACCAAAATTACTTACAAACCATACAGAGACATAATATTTACTCTGATTTTTCACTGCTCACCCGATTGTGCGGATTTCAAATCACCGTTTGATATCTTTTACCTTTTTGTTTTGACAATTTTTAGGAGAACTATCGTTATTTGTAAAAGAAACTTCGCAGGCAAAAACATTGCGCATGACCAGGCACCTTATAATTTACCTTTCCACACTATTCATTTTCACGCTCATTTTATCTTCCTGCGACACACTCAGGAAAGGTCCTTCCAATGCATCGGCGGCGCGCCCGGGAAGCTATTCATCACGTAAAAATCCGCGTTCAACCGCTGGCAGAGCTCCTGCAAGAAAACCCGCTGCAACGAGCAGAAGCACACCTGCAAAACCTACCTACACCCGCCCGTCGGGCTCTTATAATACCGAAGTTCCAAGAGTTGTGGAGGTAGCCCGTACCTATTGGGGAACGCCATACCGGTCGGGTGGAAATGATAAGAATGGCATTGACTGTTCAGGATTAATTTGTTCAGTCTATTCAGAAATAGGTGTTAAAGTACCGCGAATTTCATGGCAACAGTCTGAATTCGGATCTGAAGTCGGCAGTATTAAAGAACTGAAACCCGGTGACTGGGTTTTCTTCGTCCCCGAAGCAGGCAAAGAGGGTTACGTATCTCACGCAGGCATCATCACAGACGTGCGCAACAACGACGAAATCATGTTCATCCATGCTTCAACCTCAAAAGGTGTGCGTGAAGACAATCTTTTTTCAAACTACTTCAAAGGAAGATTTGTAAAGGCGATGCGTCCTTTCTAATTTCAGGAATATTTTGCTAAAATCGTATAAATCTTGCAGATAGTATGCTAAAAATCAAGCTGTTCAATGAGGGGAATTCCCTTTTGGATTGTCTGATAAACAGGATCAATGCACTTAACCTGACCCTTTCAATATCTTCATGGAAACTACCATCTCCTCCTCGTCTCCTCCGGGCCAGGCTTTTGTTATAGATAAGAAAACCGGAATTCCGGTTTACATTCTTGCAACCGTCTTTTCGTCTTTTTGTGTCATCACCGGATTGATCTGGGATATTTGCTGGCACATTTCGATAGGTCGGGATGGACTGCTGTCACCTCCTCACCTGATCATTTATTTAGGTGCCGTAGTGGCCGGCTTGTTTTCAGGTTACGAAATTTTACGAAAAACCTTTTGGGGATCGGATGACGAAAAGGGTGGCAGCGTCAAAATTTGGGGATTTTTCTATAGTTCATTAGGTGCTTTATTTTGTGTTTGGGGAGCAATCGCCATGCTTACTTCTGCGCCTTTCGACGACTGGTGGCATAACACATACGGGCTGGATGTCACCATTCTTTCTCCACCACATACAGTTCTTTTACTCGGAATGATAGGCATACAGTTCGGGGCGATGATCAGCGTGATAGCCATTAGCAACCAATTGAAAACAAGCGCAATACAGACATCAGGCAGTAAGACTAACCATAAACTTTTTATACTGTTTGCTCTGTCGGCAGGCTTTTTACTCACAATCTGGTTTACCTTATTGTCGGAGGAATTAGGCCGGATGGAGTCCCATCGTTCAAGCTATTATGTCTACGCAGCTTTTGCATTTCCGCTTTTGCTTTTCGCTACAGGCAGGGCGGTTCGTCATAAGTGGACTATTACAGCAGTAACCGCGGTCTACACCATCATGATGCTGGGTACACTTTGGATCATTCCGTTATTCCCGGCCGAACCAAAACTGGGTCCTGTACTGAATCACATTGACCATTATCAGGCTTTTCAGTTTCCGCTACTTCTTGTTGTACCTGCTATTGTACTTGATATTCTGAGAGCGAGACTTATCCACCTGAACGACTGGATCCTGTCGCTGATATTAGGAATCACATTTATCGCAATTTTCTTTATTGTGCAATGGTTTCTGGGCGGTTTCCTAATGGAATCTCCCTACGCGCGCAACTGGTTCTTCGGCTCGGATTCATGGTATTTTGGTAGCAATCCGGACTTTGAGTTCCGCTACAAATTTGCTCCCTGGATGCTGGAAAGTAACCCGGAACTCATTCAAGGCCTCGGTATTGCATTAGCAGCCAGCGTTATTTCTACCCGCATCGGACTTTCATGGGGAAACTGGATGCATAAAATTCAAAGATGAAAAATATTCTCTACCTCCTCTTCTTAATTGTATCCGGTCATTTTGCTCATGCACATGTGGGCAGCGCCGGTGTGCAAATGCAGGGACAAGCGGGCCCGTACAAAATATTGGTAAGCGTACAGCCACCGGATGTCATTCCCGGAACGGCTCGTGTAACCGTATTTGTGGAAAATGGAAATGTTAAATCAGTTGAAGCCAGACCTATTTATTTTCGATCCGGAGATAAAGGTGCTCCTACTCCAGACAAGCTGACCTTTGTACAAAAAAGCCAGTTTGAAGGCGATATATGGCTGATGGAGCCGGGTTCATCCAGCGCACAAATCCTTGTTGACGGAGACAAGGGTAAAGGCGAGCTGATTGTGCCCGTCATGGCTATTTCCACAGCCCAACGGGAAATGCCTGAAGGTTTGGGCATTGTGCTTGGTGTGCTGGGAGTTGTACTTTTTACATTGATGATCACCACCATCGGAGCCAGTGTCAGCGACGGACTTTTACCAAAAGGTGAGACATTGAGTCAACCTAAAAAAAGAAAAAAATATATCAACATGGCCATTGCCAGTGTTGTATGTGCGCTTATTCTTTACGTAGGCAGCAGCTGGTGGAATGCCTGGGCGGCGCAGTACAAAAAGCATCTGTATCAACCTATAAAAGGAAGTGCCGCCGTATTCAACGCAGGGGATGAGAGAATGTTTAAGGTTACAGTTGACACGGCTGACTGGCAATCTCAAAACAGAGGTAATATGCTGAGCACCCTGATACCAGATCATGGTAAATTGATGCATGCATTTCTGATTCGTATTCCAGGGCTGGATGCATTCGCTCACGTGCATCCCGAGCGCCGGGATAGTACCACGTTCCAAACCAAATTACCCGATTTGCCGGGGGGCAGGTATGTAGTGTATGCAGATATAGTCCGTTATTCAGGATTTTCGGAAACCATTACAGATACGATTGTCATTGCAGATCATTTCAAAAAAGAACCTGAAACAGCAAAGTTTTCTGAAGACACCTACATCATCACCGATCCGATTAATGCGCCCGGCAATGTGGCAATGGATGCAGATGTAGTGATTTGCGGCAAACCGGGCACCAAAACCGTGTTTCAGGATGGTTCCTATGCGATCTGGGAAGGGAAACCTGACCAGGCACTGGAGGCGGGAAAGGCGTATCAGCTTAACTTTGAGATTTTCAATCCTGACAATAGCCCGTGTCTGCCAGAACCTTATCTGGGCATGATGGGGCATGCAGTTGTGATGCGCAACGACGGATCAGTGTACGTACATTTGCACCCATCGGGCTCGTTTCCGATGGCAGCTGAGCAGATTTTCAAAAACCGGTTAGCCGACACAACCAAACTCATCAAAAGACCTTCTTCAGCTATATTCAAAGACAGCGTCGACAGTTATCTGGCAAAACTTAAGGCAATGTCGGTATTGGAAAGAGAAGAATTTCTGATGACGGAAATGGGTATGTATGAACCCAACGAAAGCGGTATGGCAGGTATGGATCATGGTAGCCGGATATCATTCCCCTACTCATTTCCAAAAGAAGGCCGTTACAGGATTTTCATTCAGGTGAAGCGAAATGAAAGAGTGCTTACAGGAGCATTTGATGTAAAAGTAAAGGGGCCATCAGTGATGTAGCCCTTTTACTGTTGATATCTTTCAGAACAAACTCCTGATATTCTCATACGAGAGTTCGAGATAGTTTTCGATATACAGATTGCAGGGAGGTAACTCTTCTTTGGTATGTGAACTCAGCACACCTACTACGCGCATACCTGCATTTAATCCTGCAGTTACTCCCGAAAACGAATCTTCAAAGACCACACATTGTTCCGGTTTCACACCCAGGTTAGCGGCAGAAGTAAGGTACACTTCCGGATCAGGTTTGTGCTTTTTAACGTTTTCACTTGCCAGTATCGAGCCTAGTTTTTCGAGAACAGGCACCTTACTCAGGATCAAATCAAGATTAGCTCTGGGAGCCGAGGTAGCTACGCCCAACTTCACACCATGATTTTCAAGATCAGTCATAAAATGGACGATCCCGAGAATTGGCTCAACGTAGGGCTCGTATATTTCCCTGAACAGACTTTCTTTCTCATCCTCTAGTTTAAGCAATTCCTCACCCTCAATTACTCTTTGTAGAAAATGGCTCATGATATAACTATTGCTCTTACCAAACATGTGTTGAGCAAATTCTTCGTCGGTCGGAGCCAGGTTTCTCGTTGAGAAAAATTGACGGAAAGCCATTGAATGGTAAGGATTGGTGTGACAGATTACACCATCCATATCGAAAATCACTGCTATTTCATTATTCATGCAGTAAAGTTAAGAAATGAAGCTATGTCAATGTTGAAATAACTCACACATATTTAAAGAGACTTCAATCTAAATAACAGGAGTTACAAAAATAATTTCTATTTTAGCTAATTAGTATTGAACTAAATTCGCTGGCAGACTCTCTCACGAGTTCTTGCGCAACAGCAAATTACTTGGATAGACTACCGTTTACTTACTACACATTACCCTAACACAATATCGGTTATCATTTAGCTGGCTATATGAAGGAACTAGAACGAATTAACAACGGGACGGCCGCGCATCCGGTTGCTACCAGTAAGCCATTGACCTCACTGGAAATTTATGACAGATACAGCGCCATGGCTTACGGGATTATTCTTCAGATTATACCACAGCAGCATCTGGCTCAGGAAATATTGGTGAATGTTTTTGCCTCACCACAATTGCAAGCTTGTAACAGTTATCCGTTTTCTTTTGCTGCCTGCGTGATTAAGCTGGCCAGATCCAAAGCAGTTGATATGAAAAAAAGGCTGATGGAACTGGATAGTAACTCGACAACTTTGCCAGCGGATGAACTGGATAAATCTCCGCAGCGTATTTTTGATCTTGCGTTCAGACAAGGATTTACGCCTGATGAAGTGGCCCAAAAGCTGTTTATTTCAAAATCAGAAGTGCTCAAAGCATTTCATGATTTTTTCAAATCGTACCGTAACTCTTAACATCAGCAGATTTGGAAACCAAAGATTTTATTGAAAGCGGGATCCTGGAATCGTACCTCCTGGGCCTCACAACTGAAGCGGAAAAAGAATATGTGCTTGAGAAAGTACTTACCGATCGGGATTTAACTGATTATACCGTAGACCTGGAATCAGATATGCTGTCTTTCTTCAGCGAGGGATCTGTGCCGCCGCCGCCGGAAGTGAGAGAAATTGTGCAATTGCGTACAGCAAGGCGCGATATTCAGAAGAAAAAACATGTTTATGAAAACAAGTCTTCGGAACATACTCAAAAGAAAGATGAGTACCTTGATATAGAAGTTAACGATACGCACATCAAAGTGCATAAATGGTGGAGACCTGCATTTATTGCAGTGTTCATTTTGTCAAAAATATTCCTGATTGCGGCTGTATATTACTACTTTAAATCAGCAAGCCAGGAGCAGGAATTGCAAAAACTCAGAGCACCCGGTATCGAAACTACCAGATAAAACAAAGCCTGTTGAAATGAATTCAACAGGCTTTGTTCTTTTACCTCTTTGTGTCTTCCCACCAATTTTTATCAGGGTACACAGTATCCAATATAATCTGTTCGCCGATCATTGGCGTCGTGAGCCGAAGCCCGATTTCCTTCGCTTTTTTGGCAATTCTTTGCGGTGACTCGTTCCATGGATGCAGGCCCAGTGTAAACCTTCCCCAGTGGACCGGCCATACGATTTTGGCTCCCAAATCCACACCTGCCTGCGCAGTTTCCTCAGGCATCATGTGAATGTACGGCCACATTTCATTGTATTGTCCGCACTCCAGAATAGCCAGATCGAACGGCCCGAACTGCTCTCCAATTTTTTTAAAATGACTTTCGTAACCAGAGTCTCCTCCAAGGAATATTTTATAGCCAGGGGTTTCAAAAACATAGGACGCCCATAATGACTTTCCCCTTGCAAGGCTCCGACCTGAGAAATGCCTGGCGGGTGTCGCTGTCACTTTAGCCCCCATCACGGCATTGGTATTTTCCCACCAATCGAGTTCAGTAATCTGAGCAGGATTAACCCCCCAATGTTCGAGGTGAGCACCCACACCCAGGGGGACTACAAACTTTGTAGGTTTACCTGCGAATTGTTTGATCGTTTCATAATCCATATGATCATAATGATCATGAGAGAGAAATATATAATGGATTTCAGGTAAATCCTGCACTTTATATATGTTCGTACCCGGATAACTCTTCGTCCCCGCCCACTGCACAGGTGAAGTTCTTTCGCTCAATACAGGATCCATCAATATGTTTTTGCCATCAATCTGTAGCATGTAGCCCGAATGTCCGAAATACGTCAGTGTAGGCTTTTCGGAGGGCTTGGTTTTCAGCTCTCTCTTGATGGATGGTACGGTAAATGCCGGATCAGTATCGTCTTTATCTTTGAAAAGAAACTGCAAAGTGAGCTTAAACATGTTGGAATTGGGTGCGCTCACGGGCGTATCCACGAAATTCACGAAACTGCCGTCCTTGTAATTCGGCGATTTTTTGATTCTTTCCAATCTGGCACCTTCCGGGTTTTTCCCAAAAGATTCGAGTTGCATGAAAGAGAAAATGGCAATAGCACACAGTATGAGCACTGAGAGGATGATCAGCATTACTTTTTTAAATAAGGATTTTTGTTTGTTGCGCATGGATGTTTGGCACCTGTCGGATGATTGTGATACCAGTCAAATAAAAAATACCGGTCTATCGAAAAGCCGGTAAAAA
>DASYHR010000613.1:0-17979 GCA_035998385.1 Dyadobacter sp.
CGTACCAAACATTTCATCAATGCTTTTGGTGAAGAGGTGATTGTCGAAAACGCAGATTATGCAATTAAAATAGCAACACAGGAAACCGACTCACTTGTTGCCAACTACACGGCAGGACCTGTTTATATGGGTGATGGCTCAAGAGGCGGACATGAATGGATCATAGAATTTAATAAAGAACCTGCAGACCGCCAGGCTTTCATTGCCATTCTTGATAAGTCTCTGCGTGAGATCAACTCCGATTATGACGCCAAACGTTACAAAGACATGGCGTTGGTGGAGCCCTTGGTTCATTTTGTACCTGCCGGCACGTTCTATTCATGGATGGGTAAAAGGCAAAAACTGGGCGGGCAGAATAAAGTGCCGCGGTTGAGTAACGACAGAACCTATCTGGACGATCTGCTTTCCATGAGCCTGGACGAATCATCTCAGTTAGACAGATAAGCATCTTTGATCAGCATTTAAAAATCACACTGGCACACAAGTAATTTTGGCGTGCAGACCGCTACCATATGATTCCTAAATCACTAAAAATTAAAGGATTATATTCTTACCTGACCGAACAGGAGATTGAGTTTGATGCCCTTACGGACGCCTCTCTTTTTGGTATTTTCGGATCAGTTGGTAGCGGAAAATCTTCAATCCTCGAAGCCATCACATTTGCATTGTATGGCGATACAGAACGGCTCAACAAAGCCGGCGACGATCGTACCTATAACATGATGAATCTTCGATCGGACGATTTATTGATTGATTTTGAATGTGTTGCAGGAAAAAGCGCAGATAGTTACCGGTTTACGGTAAAAGGAAAACGAAACAGCAAAAACTTCAAGGAAGTAAAAACCTTCGAAAGGAAGGCCTATATACTGCATGAGGGTAACTGGACTCCCCTTTCTGAGCATGAAACAACGGAGAGTATCATCGGGCTCAGCTACGACAATTTCAGACGAACGATCATCATTCCACAAGGGCGGTTTCAGGAGTTTATTGAGCTGAAAGATGCCGAAAGAACCCGCATGATGAAAGAGCTTTTTCAGCTCGAAAAGTACGATCTGAGCAGAAAAGTAGGAACACTCAGCAAACAAAATGATTTGGAATTATCCAATCTGGAAGGTCAGCTACAGACCGTTGCTGAGATAGATCAAAAAACGATAGATGCCGAAGAGAAACAAAAACAAGCGGTGCTTGGTACCATACTGGAATTAAACCAAAAACTCGTTTTAATATCGGCTGAGCTTGAAAAAATGCAGGCTTTGAAGCTCGCTTTCGAGAAAATGCAGCTTCTGAACGATCAGTTGCTTGCACTTGAATCTCAACGAACGCAAATAGAGCAAAGAGAAGAAACACTCCGGTTATTTGAAATCTGCTCAATTCATTTCAAAACCTTCCTCGATCAACAGAAATCTCTGGTAACTGCAATTAGCAGAGACAAAAATACTTACGAGCTGAATGCCGTACGAGACAAAGAGCTGACAGAAACTCTGGCAAAACAAAAGGAGACGAAGGAAGGCCTCAAAGATGCTTACGAAAAGCGTCAGGAAATGATTGATCTGGCAGAAGAACTTGAAAAGGTGATCAGGATCAAACAACTGAATGCGAAGCTGAAGGACCTGAATATTCAGCAACATACATGTGAGGAAAAGCTGGCAGCCAAAGAAGCGTCAATTGAAATGCTGCAATCAGAGAAAAAAACACAAGAGGCAAACAACGACCTCAACAAAACACAATTAGTCGATATTCACATACTGAGCCAGATTAAAGCCTGGTTCGCTACTGCTGATGAAATTGAGCAGAATAGGAAAGCATTAGTAAAGGAAGCAGAAGATCTCAAAACGGAGCAGGAAACCATAGCCGAAAAATTGGCTGGTAAGGTGCAGAAGGCTATCGATTTTTTTGGTCTGAAAATAGAGGCGAAAACCGGATCTGGCGACCTGGATCTGGCCATTACTAACTACCTTACGCAAAGTGAAAACGAGAAAGAACAGATAGCACAACATACAGTCAGGATTCAGACACAGGTCGCACTGCAGCAATATGCATCCGGCTTGACAGAAGGAGACCCTTGTCCGCTTTGTGGTTCGGCCCATCATCCTTCCATTCTGCATCAGGATGAAGATCTGACCGAACAGCTACGTCAGCATGAAAATCGCAGGCTACAACTCCAAAAGATGGAGGAGTCAATCCGCAGATTTCAGGCAGACGCGCATAAGGATTTCTTTTCAATCGAAAATATTGAGAAACAAAAAACCGGCATCCGTAATCGCTACGCTGAAATAAAAGAACGTGTTAAAACACACGATCAGCTTTTTGTATGGGAGAAGTTCAGTAAAGAAAACAGGGAAGCTTTTGAGCAGGAAATGACTCGCATGGAATTACTTCAGAAGCAGATCAGAGAGGTAGAGGTCATGATCAGGAACAAAGCCGCTGAACTCGAAAAAGCACTGAACGAAAAAACGGATCTTTTCGAAAAACCACTGACGGAACTCAGGAATAATATACTTCAAAATGAAAGTACAGTTGAGATCCTGACATCACAACTTGCTCAGGTTAAACTGAATGAATGGAATGAGGTTGAGGAATCAGTTATTGTTCAAAAGTCGGAGGAACTGAGAACGTCGTATACAGAAATAAAACAGCTATACGAAACGACAATTGCGCAGATCGACAGCAATGAAAAGGATAAAAATATTATATCCGGCAGCCAGGACACCTTATTACAAGCCCTCGGAAATCACCAGAAAGAATTGATTCAGGTGCGGGATATAATAACCAAACAACTTACAGAATTTGATTTTCAGTCTGAGGATTTTGTTGAAAAAATACTAGGAAATCCCATCGCTATCGACCATGAGCGTCGTGAAATCGAAGCCTTTAAATCGGGATTAAAAAGTGTAAAACAAGAATTGAATACGTTAAAAGAAGCGCATCAGGATCAATCCTATCAGGCTGAAAACCACCAACTGATGGCTTCCGAAAAAACGACTCTGGATGCCAGCCTGAGCGATCTCCGTAAAGAAGAGGGGCGCTTGGAAGGATTACTGAAAAAGTTAAAGGAAGACTTTTCCCGAAAAACAAACCTGCTTAAGGAAACCGCCAGAGTCAAAATCAGAAAGGCTCACCTGGACGATCTGGCGAAGCTTTTTCGATCCAGCGGATTCGTCGATTTTGCCTCCAGCATTTACCTTCGCAATCTGATTCAGGCAGCAAACCATCGTTTTCATCAAATGACCCATCAGCAGCTACATCTGGAATTGGGTGACGGCAATAGTTTTTGGGTTCGGGATTTACTCAATGGCGGACATATGCGTCTGTTGAAAACCCTTTCAGGCGGACAAAAATTTCAGGCTGCACTGTCACTCGCCTTAGCACTTGCAGATCACATTCACATCCGGAATGAGTCCAGACACAACTTTTTCTTTTTAGATGAAGGATTTGGTTCCCTGGATAAAAACGCGCTGCAAACTGTTTTCGAAACGCTAAAATCATTGCGAAAGGAAAACCGTATTGTCGGGATCATCAGCCATGTGGAAGACTTGCAGCAGGAAATTCAGACTTACCTGAAAGTAGAGCAGACAGAAGAAGGAAGTAAAATCACGCCGAGCTGGAAATAATACTTGTTATCAAAATTGTTCGCTTCGTATCTCGTAATAGTAGTACACCACTGCAAACATTTGTCAGCTATTTACCTTTGGTAACATAGAATGTTTGGTAAAATTTCGATTTTCAACAAAATTATAGTGCCTGCTTAGAATTTGCCATATAAACAGAATACATTTACGCCGTGGTTTATGTTTCGTTTCTAAAATCTGAATGGACTTAGAAACCAATATGAATTGCAACAAATCATTCCCTAACAGTATCTGACCATATGCCAAATTTTGTTGAGCTGAATAAGTTTAGCTCAGACACAGGCAATCTCATCGTTCCGAAAAATTTAACTCCCGATGCCCTGATAAATATCAGGCATTGCTGCAATCTTAGCGACCCGGATCGACAAGGACTCTATCCTGTGCATATGCTTAGCAAAAGCATAAATGGCACGTATTTGGTATCCTCATTTTCAACACACTCACTATCCCGATCCATTTTTCCATGATTTCTTTTTTAGATCTGAACCAGATCAATGCGCCATTTCAGGATGCCATTGAACAGGCCACCTTACGTGTCCTGCGCTCTGGCTGGTATATCCTGGGCAAAGAACTTACAAACTTCGAGCAGGCATTTGCGACCTACTGCGAAGCTGCTCACTGCGTGGGCGTAGCCAATGGGCTCGACGCGATCACGCTTATCTTGAAGGCATATGATTTTCCTGCGGGTAGTGAGATCATCGTACCGGCTAATACATACATAGCTTCAGTACTACCGGTATCTTATCTTGGCCTGAAACCCGTGCTGGTAGAACCCGATCCGGTGACCATGTTGATAGATCCGTCATTGATTGAAACGCATATTACCGCAAACACCCGGGCGATAGTCACCGTTGACCTTTATGGCCGCAGTTGCGAAATGGATCCAATTCTGGATATTGCCAAACGATATCATCTGAAAGTGATTACCGATGCAGCACAGGCTCATGGCGCTACTTACAATGGCAAAAAAACCGGAAGTATTGCTGATGCCACTGCGTTCAGTTTTTACCCGACTAAAAACCTGGGTGCACTGGGTGATGCCGGAGCAGTCACAACCTCAGACAATGCACTGGCTGAAAAGATAAAATTCCTACGAAACTACGGTTCCCAGGAACGCTATAAAAATGAATACAAAGGTGTAAACAGCCGGCTTGACGAAATACAGGCTGCTATACTCAGTGTAAAGCTACCTTCGTTGGATCAGGACAATCAGCAGAGAAGGGTCATAGCTACGCGCTACCTGAATGAAATCAAAAATGACACCCTGATTTTACCGCCTGCAGACAAAATTGCCGAGGATGCCTGGCATTTGTTTGTAGTGAGGCATGCTGACAGAGCCGGCCTTATTACCCACCTCGCAAATTGTGGTGTGCAAACAAATGTTCATTATCCCTTGCCCGTTCATAAGCAGCGCGCCTATGAAGAGCTGGGGGCGCTGGAACTTCCTATATCCGAAAAAATTCATCGTGAGGTAGTGAGTATACCACTTCACCCGATGCTGACAGATGACGAAGTTTCTGTTATAATTGATGCTCTCAATACCTTCACCGCATAGGAAGTACAGCTATGAAACTATCCGTTGTAATACCTGTGTACAACAGTGAACCGTCAATCGCCGCACTGGTGAAGCGGTTGCAGTCAGCATTGAGCAGTATATCATTTGAAATTGTGCTTATCAACGACAATAGCCGCGATGCATCCGAAGCGATTTGCCACCAGCTTGCCGTAGCGTATTCAAATGTACATTTTATCTCACTCAGACGTAATTATGGTGAGTTCAATGCCGTGATGTGCGGGCTCAACTGGTCGGGTGGAGACTATTGCGTGATGATCGACGACGACTTCCAGAATCCGCCGGAGGAGATACTTAAACTCCTCGACAAAGCCGAGAACGGTCAGTATGATGTCGTATATACCTACTATGCCAAAAAGCAGCATGCGCGCCATCGTAATTTTGGAAGCAAAGTCGTCAACTGGATCACGAGCTACCTGCTCAACAAACCGAAGGATTTATACCTTTCAAGTTTTAAGCTGGTAAAAAAAGAAGTCGTACAGGAAATCATCAAATACAAGGGTCCTTATCCCTATATCGACGGACTGATCTTCCGGACAACCAGCAACATTGGAAAGGTTCAGGTTTCCCATCAAAAACGGGAGGAAGGCGCATCAAACTACACATGGCGTAAATTGATCTCGCTCTTTCTAAACATTCTGTTCTGTTATTCTGCATTGCCAATCAGGCTTTTTATGCCAATTGGTCTAAGTTTATTTGGCTTTGGCGCATTATTACTGGTTTTCCTGTTTGGACAATGGTTGATTGGCCCCGACCCCAAAGGCTGGCAGGTAGTAACTGCCGCATTTATTTTTATCGGCGGCATCCAGTGTACCCTGTTAAGTGTTTTGGGTGAATACATTGGTAAAAGTTTTATGGCTCAGAGTGGTCAGCCTCAGTACGTAATCAAGTTCAACAGCTCTGAATCAAAATGATAGATAACCGCCTGGAGTACCAGAGAATGTATGATGTAGAGCGGAAGCTGTGGTGGTACAAAATCCTGCATGAAAAGGTGTTATTTCAAATAGAAAAACACTTTGGTACAAAAAACAAGAACATCAAAATTCTTGATGCTGCTTCCGGTACGGGGGGATTACTCTCTTTCCTCAAAGAGCAGGGTTTTACCAATATATCAGGATTTGACTATTCCTCTCACGCTGTCGATTTCTCTTTGGAAAGACAGCTGGACGTAGGATTGGGAGACTTGCGACAGGCTGAGCGCTTCCGTCCGCAAGAAACATACGATTTGATATGTTGTAATGACGCATTTTATTTTCTTACCGATCAGGAAATCAGTCACACGCTGTCAGTATTCAAACAAAGGCTGAAGCCTGGTGGCATCGTCCTCATCAACATTCACGCCTTTGAAGCTTTTTCCGGCACACACGATCTGGCGGTGGGAAGCACCCGCAGATTTGTCCTAAGCGACTTCCTGAAATATACCCGACAGGCCGGATTGTCTGTCACGTTTTCTACCTACTGGCCTTTCGCCCTTTCCATTCCGATCTGGTTTGTACGACAGATTCAGAAGTATCAGATCAGAAAAGGAAATGTTAATATTTCGGAAGTTGACTCCGATGTGAAGTATCCCGGCGATCTGGTCAACAATCTATTGTATACCGTGATGAAAATAGAAAGAACCGTGCTCAGAAAGGCGCCGTTTGGCAGTTCACTATTTATGTTGATCAAATAAAATATCTTCACAACATATACATTATCAATCTTTTATACCGAATAATAACAATCCTGTCACTTCAATGAATCTGCTGATTTATGTGATTACATTTATAACACTCCGACAAAATGTAAAGCGTAAACCTTCAGAAAAATGGAAAACATACAGGTGGCTCCAGCTGACCAACCAGCCACAATTGCACCAGTCGCGCAATCCAATCGCATTTCTACCATCGACATCCTTCGCGGCGTTGCATTACTGGGAATTTTATTGATGAATATCCCCATGTTCTCCATGCCTGCCCGATACTCCGAGGCCTTTCGGAGTAATCCTGAAGACTTCAATTTTTGGGTTCGGGCGGTCATTCTGGTTGTGTTTGAAGGTAAAATGAGGGCATTGTTTTCGATGATCTTTGGAGCTGGAATTTTGTTGTTCACTACCAAAAAAGAGGCCGCGGGCAAATCAACAGCATTCTTATTCTATCGCCGCATGGGTTGGCTGGTTCTTTTCGGGCTTACAGATGCACACGTATTGTTATGGGAGGGCGACATTTTGTATGCTTATGGCGTAATAGGGATGCTTGCATTTTTATTTCGGAAAGTGAAACCAATCTACCTGGCTCTTGGCGTCCCTCTGGTTGCACTGATCGATTTTGGAATGAGCCATTCTTTTTATTCCGATCTGCGTACCAAACGGCTTGACTATGTGAAAGTGCAAAAAGAGATTAAAACGGGCCAGAAACCCAATCCCGAACAGCAGAAAGTACTGACCCAATGGCGTGAGGTAGAGCTGGACTTCGTTCCCAATGAGCAGGATATCAAGGATAATATCAAAAAGATGAAGTCCGGTTACAGCACTGTAGCTAAAAAGATACGAAAAGAGTCATGGAACTGGCAAACCAAATATTTCCTGTATGGCGTTGCTGACCCGCTGGCGCTGATGTTGCTTGGAATCCCACTATTTAAATGGGGTTTTCTCACGAATCAGTGGTCCGGAAGAAAATACCGGCTCACTATGCTGATTGGCTACGGAATAGGCTTGCCGCTGGTCCTGTATGATGTTTATTACGGATTCGTAAATATGCCCAATCTTGCAGCATCTTTCCGGCATATGGAAACGCATCCGATCGTATGGGCTAACGTCATCTATCCATTTCAGCGTATTTTGCTCGTTATGGCACATACAGCCGCTATTATGCTGATGATCCGATCGGGAATTTTGTCAAAATTTATGACAAGACTTGCAGCAGTGGGGCAAATGGCATTGACCAACTATGTGATGCACACGGTCATATGTACACTTTTCTTTTTTGGATATGGGCTCAACTACTATGCAACGTTCCAATATTATCAGATTTTCTACGTTGTGTCCGCTATCTGGATTCTGCAGTTGCTATTAAGTCCGGTCTGGCTCAGGCACTTTTACTTTGGTCCTTTGGAATGGCTCTGGCGCTCACTCACCTACTGGAAAATGCAACCAATGAGACGACAGGATTAAAAGCGAATGGGCGCAACCGGTTTACCAGTAGCGCCCATTTGCTATATTTTAAGTTGAAACAGATCAGTAGTAATATTCTCCCGTTTCAGTTTTAATTGTCAATTTTTTCTCATCCGAGGCTTCCACGCGGCCAACAATCTGTGCGTCGATACCGAATGACTTAGAGATTTCTATCACTCTTTCCGCGTGATCTGCGGAGAGGTAAATTTCCAATCTGTGTCCCATATTGAAAACCTTGTACATTTCCTGCCAGCTCGTACCACTCTCTTCCTGTATCAAACGGAACAACGGAGGGATTGGCAACAAGTTATCTTTGATGATATGCAGATTGTCTACGAAATGTAAAATTTTGGTTTGAGCACCGCCACTGCAATGTACCATACCGTGTATGTGTGGACGCATTTCGTCAAGCAAAGCCTTTGCTACCGGCGCATATGTACGCGTAGGAGACAGAATCAGCTGACCAACGTTTAATGATGTACCTTCTACTGAATCCGTCAGCTTTTTTGTACCACTGTAAATCAGCTCCTCATTTACCTCCGAATCGAAACTCTCAGGATATTCCCCGGCAAGGTATTTACCCAACACATCATGGCGTGCAGACGTCAGACCATTACTTCCCATTCCGCCATTGTAGGAGGTTTCGTAAGTTGCCTGCCCGTAAGATGCCAACCCTACGATCACATCACCAGCCTGAATATTGGCATTGTCAATCACTTCGGAACGTTTCATTCTTGCGATCACGGTGCTGTTAACCGTTACCGTTTTCACCAGATCTCCCACATCAGCCGTCTCTCCACCGGTGCTGTATATCTCTACTCCGTAGCCACGCAGCATGTCAAGCACTTCCTCCGCTCCATTAATCACCTCTGCAATAACTTCACCAGGAATCCGGTTTTTATTTCTGTCAATCGTGGAAGAGTAAAGCATTGGTCCGGTAGCACCTACGCAGAGAAGGTCATCAGTATTCATCACAATCGCATCCTGCGCAATTCCTTTCCAAACCGAGATATCACCCGTTTCTTTCCAGTACAAATAGGCAAGCGAAGTTTTGGTACCGGCCCCGTCCGCATGCATGATCGTACAATACGCAGGATCACCACCCAATGTATCTGGTACTATCTTACAAAAAGCTTTGGGATACAACCCTTTGTCAATGTTTTCAATTGCCTTGTGCACATCTTCCTTAGATGCTGATACGCCGCGCTGCAGATAACGGTCGGTGGTATTCATGAAGAAACGTTTTATAAATTACTCCGTTTGGAAGCCACAAAAGTAGGAAAAAACCAGCGCGTAAAGAAGGAAATCTTGGTTCAGTGAAACTCGTTAAACCTTTACTTTCATGTAAAATATCCTATTTACTAGTTTTCAATACTTTACCATAAAACGCTGAAAAAGAACTGAATTTAAAATAAAATAAATCAAAAAATGATCGTTAGCTTTACAAAACATAGATAAAATCACAAAAGGCAATATTTTCTGCTGCTGAGAATTTTCATATTCTGAACCAACCTGAATACCTGATGCAATTATCGATTGGACGCATTATTTTGTTTGTTACCCTATTATTCGCCGCTGCTACCAACCCCTCAGTCGCCCAAAGTAAAAAACAACCCAGCGCTTCAGCCGATACACTCAACCCCATCGAATCCCTGGTTTCGTTCGCTACCAAACACTTACACATCCCTTACCGCTCCGGAGGTTCTTCCAAAAGAGGTTTCGACTGTTCTGGTTTTGTAAGGTATTGTTTTGATAAATGGGACATATCCCTGCCACATTCAAGTGCCGCTCAGGCTGAAAAAGGCACGCTGATTGAACTCCCCGAAGCCAAACCCGGCGATCTTATTTTCTTCAAAGGTCAGAGTACAAAAAGTGCCCGTGTCGGCCACGTTGGCATTATCACCGAAGTAACTCCTAATTACGTCCGGTTTATCCACTCAGCATTCAAAGGCGGAATTCGTTATGATCTGCTTGACGCCACCTATTATCAGAAGCGATTTGTGGCGATTCGCCGTATGATCGATTAATCCTGATAAGTTCTTCTTCTCTTTCCCCGTAAATTCCGTACGAGCGTGTAAATTTGCAGTAGTTAAGTCGGGAATGTTCCCGGCATCACCAATTCAACTGCTGCATTTTGAAACTCTGGCAAAAAGAAAATACCGTAACATCTGAAAAAATTGAACGTTTCACAGTCGGTAAAGATCGTGAAATGGATTTACATCTGGCTGAATTTGATGTGCTGGGCAACCTGGCCCATGCAACGATGCTGAAATCGATAGGATTACTCACAAGCGATGATCTGTCATCACTCAGAGCAGTATTGAAAGAGATTTACGGTCAGATTGAAAACGGTGAATTTACCATTGAAGACGGTGTAGAAGATGTACATTCCCAGGTAGAGCTGATGCTCACCCGTAAACTGGGAGATACCGGCAAAAAAATTCATAGCGGACGCTCCCGCAATGACCAGGTGCTTGTAGATATGAAGCTGTATACGCGCCATCGTCTTTTTGAGGTGGTAAAGGCTACAGAAAAGTTGTTTTCTACACTTGCCAAAAAATCAGAAGAACATAAAAATGACCTGCTTCCTGGCTATACCCACCTGCAAATCGCCATGCCATCTTCGTTCGGCTTATGGTTTGGGGCTTATGCCGAAGGATTGATCGACGACATAATCCAGCTAAATGCTGCCTATAGATTAGCCAACCGTAATCCGTTGGGTTCCGGCGCCGGATATGGTTCCTCATTTCCTCTGAACCGCCAGATGACGACAGACTTACTGGGATTTGAAGGTATGCATCATAATGTGGTATACGCACAAATGAGCCGCGGACGCACGGAACAGGCAGCGCTTACAGCTATATCATCACTGGCAGCTACGGTATCACGCCTTGCCATGGACGTATGTTTGTACAACAGCCAAAACTTCGGGTTTGTAGTGTTGCCGGACGACCTGACGACGGGTAGCAGCATTATGCCGCACAAGAAAAATCCGGATGTAGCCGAGTTACTTCGTGCCAAAACGAACCGCATGAAAGCATTGCCGATGGAAGTAACGATGGTATTGAGCAATCTGCCTTCGGGATACCACCGCGATATGCAGCTGCTGAAAGAAATCCTGATGCCTGCATTTGACGAAATCCTGGATTGTCTTGACATCGCCACATTCATGCTCGAACACATGAAAGTGAAGCAAAATTTGCTGGATGATGCCAAGTACGATTTGCTATTCAGTGTGGAGCGTGTGAATGAACTGGTGATTAGCGGTGTGCCGTTCAGGGATGCTTACAAACAAGTGGGTGCTGAAATCGGAGACGGAAGTTATAAGGCTCCAAGAGAATTGAAACATACGCATGAAGGAAGTATCGGAAATCTACAGACCAGAGAAATAGAAGAAAGAATGCAACACGAAATTGCTGCGTTTGGATTTGATAAGGTAGAAGCTGCATTGGAGAGTTTGCTCAGGATTTAAGCTTCCTTCATTATGGAAAAGTTAAGTGGAATGCTGGCCGTGTCCTTATTGATAGCGGTCAGTTTTTTTTCATTTCAACAGGAAGAACAGGCTTCTGGTACGATTCGAAAACCACTTGTTTTCAAATCTGACTCCTCAGTTGATGGAAAAAAACTGGCACTGATCCATTGCCAGGGATGCCATGCTTTTCCCGAACCGGAACTTCTTGATAAACAAACCTGGGTAACAAGTGTGCTACCCGCTATGGGTTTGCGACTGGGAGTGAGAGAGTCAGGAAAAGATCCTTTTGAAGATCTTGATCCCCGTGAAGCGGACATTCTCCGCAACCTCAATGTTTATCCCGAAGAACAAGTTATATCTCAATCGGATTGGAATAAAATTGTCAGGTATTTTGAACAAAATGCTCCTGAAAAACCGCTGCCGCAAAAAACCAGGAATGCAATTGAGGGTAGTTTGCCTCAATTCAAAGCGAATACGTTGCAGTTTGAAGGCAGAACAATACCAAAAACCACACTCCTGAAATATGATGCAACTTCCGGATCCTTGTATGTTGGGGACGCTGAAAAGGAATTGTATGTGCTGAATAAGGAATTTCAGGTTAAGGATATGTGGTGGACAGATACCCCTCCCGTCGACATCGATTTTCCTAAAAATGCACCTCCACGGTTATTGACTATAGGTCTCTTTAAGCCTTCGGACCAGAAACTGGGGCGCTTGATGAGCCTTGCTAAGTCGAATCAATCGCCTGAATCACAAATCAATATTCCCAATTTGCCGCGCCCGGTGCAATTTGCTGCCAGAGATCTGAATGGGGATGGAAAAGAAGATGCTGTCATATGTGGTTTTGGGAATCATTCAGGCAAACTATTCTGGCTGGATGCCTTCAATCCAAATAAAGAACATATGCTGAAACCCTTGCCGGGAGCCAGGAAAGTCGAGATTGAAGATTTGAATAAAGATAAGAAGCCGGATATCGTCGCACTCATGGCTCAGGCCAGAGAGGAAATTTCGATATTTTATAACAAAGGAAACGGCACCTTCAAAGAAAAGACTGTGCTACGCTTCTCACCGTTATTCGGGGCAAGTTATTTCGAACTGGCAGACTTCAACAAGGATGGCTTTCAGGATATTCTGGTTACGAATGGAGACAATTGGGATGTTTCTCCTATCGACAAAAATTACCACGGCGTCAGGATTTACCTGAACGACGGGAAGGACAATTTCCGGGAGGCCTGGTTTTATCCTTTATACGGAGCCAGTAAGGCCATTGCCCGGGATTTTGATAATGATGGTGATCTGGATATAGCCGTTACCTCATTTTACTCCGATTCGGAAAAACCGGAGCACGGCTTTGTGTATCTGGCCAATGAAGGGAAACTCAATTTCAAAGCCTACTCTACACCTGAAGCGGCCTTGGGAAAATGGCTGACCATGGAAGCAGCCGACGTAGATGGTGATGGTGATATCGATATCGTACTGGGTTCTTATTTCCATTCCGTTCTCGAAGTCTCCAAGCTCGCCATCCGAGGTGTCGAATCATTTCCTCAGCTACTCATATTGCAGAATCAAAAAAAATAATATGTTTTTTAACAAAAATGAGGCAACCAACCGGCCGCCTCATTTTTGTTATTTACCTGACAAGGATCAGCTTATTTTACATCCCAGAATAGCTTGGTTGTAAGCTTGTCATTCGCACTTACAGCGGCATAATTCGTTGTATTATAGGTAATCTCATGACTTGGTACAGTCCATCTGAAAGGAGGTACAGTTTGATTGTTCGCGTTGTCCACCTGGAAATCCAGAGCCGGCAAGTCCAATCTTCTTACATCAGCCCAGTTTTCGTAAGCCTGTACAATATTCGAATGCAACCACTTCTGTGTAGCAATCAAAGATAGTTTTGCAGCGTTGGTTGTAGCACCTGCCCAGTTTACTCCGTTTCCGGCAATGTATGCGGCAATAGCAGCATCTGTAGCCTGTACAGGCATCGTTCCATTTGTAATACCCTGCGCATTCGTTATCGAAGCGATCCCATTATAGAACTTCACAGATTGAGAAATTGCAGTTTCATAAGCAGTTTTGGCAGCGCCGTCATTACCTGTTCTCAAATAATATTCAGCCTTGATCAGATTCACTTGAGCAGCATTGATAATTACTCCAGGGAAAAACTGATTGTGACTAAGCGTGTACCTGTTGTAAATAGCTACATTTCCTCCCTGAAAAAGGGCTGTCTGTGTCGCTGCAGTTCCAACAGGATCAATTCCAATGTACTTACCCGCTGCATTCGCTCCCGGCTCAAAAATAATTTTCAGCCTTGGGTCCGCGTTGGTATTCATGTGATCAATCATTTTCTTTCCGGCTGTATTACCAAACCACTCTCCACCCGAAGCTATACCATCCTGAAATCCTTTTGAATTGATATCAGTATTGACATCGTACACGTTGATCTGGATATTCTGATCATTGCTTTCAACGATCGGATAAGTGGTTGGATTGTTCAAAATTTCAGCAATTTCAGTATTTGCTCTTGATTTGAAAGCCTCCGAATCAGAGACACGGTTCAGCATTCTTAAACGCAAAGAATTACAGTAGCGTCTCCAAGCCGGAACACTCCCTTTATTTACGTAATCCTGAGTCTGAAACGACTTCTGATATACAGCATTAAGCGTTGTGTTGTTCAATTCTGTTGACATTGCCTTCAAATCATCCAACATCAATGTGTAGATAGATTCAGGTGAGTCGAACTTAGCATTTGAATTGGCATACTCTCCATTGTTTGCACTTAACATACCAGCTTCGGTGAATGGAATTGCTCCGTGCAAATCCACCAGGCGCTGTGTATAATCATAAATGTAAATTGTGGCCGTTGTAAGGAAGATTTTCTTCGCTGCCTGCTCTTCAGCAGGTTTTGACGCGTAAATCTTCTGCAATTCGCGGTACTGAGAAAGCGTGTTGTAATAATTGAACCAAAGATCCTGCACACCTGCAGACCCAGGTATATACTGCCCCGATTGATTCGGCCAGCCTACAGCCTGGTTGAAACGGTTCAGAGACGTTCTCAATGTAACAAAATAGTTACCATATCCGGGAAGCACATATTCTCTGTTAGAATACAGCATTCCTGTGAATTGCTTCTCGATCGTTGATTCAGAAATTTTCGCCGGATCGGGATATCTTTCTGTAAACTCCGACTCCTTACAGGATACAGCTAAAAGCGTGAGACCTGCTAATATGAATGATGATATTTTTCTCATTTTGATGATTTTTTAGAATTAGAAGCTCGCTCTCAACATTACACCCATAGTACGGAAAGACGGGTTGCTACCTGCGTTGTTGATGTTTTCATACCATCTTGCACTCACACTGGTTTGTTCCGCATCAAGATCCTTGATGGTACGGTAGATAAAGAACAGGTTCCTTCCAAACACGGAAAGAGACAAGTTCTGAGCACCTATTTTCTGAGCGATTACGTTTGGAAGTCTGTAAGCAAGAGACAATTCACGCATTTTGATGAACGTATTTTCTTTTACATACAACTCGTAGCGAGAACTGCTGTATTGAGGACCTCCCCAGTTGTAAGTACTGTTATAGTACGTAGCCTGTGAGATTACATTGGTATT
Source organism: Dyadobacter sp. (assembly GCA_035998385.1). Taxonomy (GTDB): domain Bacteria; phylum Bacteroidota; class Bacteroidia; order Cytophagales; family Spirosomataceae; genus Dyadobacter. The sequence goes on from DASYHR010000613.1 coordinate 15,443, forward strand.
TGGTTCTCCGTTTGAGGTAACACCAGCCATCAACATCCCGTCATGATACACAGTTTGACCTGCAGGACCTGCAGCTGCGGAAGTCTGAACACCTTTTCCATTTGCATCTACGAAATAGGACAAACCACCGTGCTCTGCATCCATAGCTGTCAAGCTTTCCTCTGTCAATCCTCTTGATGTCATCCAGTTAATCCCCGTAGGCATCAGGTGACCACCGTAGCGGAAATCAATTACTACATCAAGAGAGAAGTTTTTGTAGTTAAAGTTATTCAAAAATCCACCGGTCAATTTTGGCATAGCATTTCCAACCTTCTTCCAGTTATTGGCATCCAGCTGATACAAACCATTAGGCCCGACTATATCCTGTCCCCTGTCATTTTGAAGAACTCCGTGAGCGAATATATCTCCCATTGGCTGTCCTACAAGTGATCTTACCTGCGCTGCATTACCGTCATAGTCTGCATGAAGCAATTCAGTAGAGTTATTTGCCAGTTTTTCAACCTTATTCACGTTTCTCGCAAGATTCAGAATCATATCCCAGTTGAAATCATTCATTGTTCTTCCTTTGATCGGACTTACATTAAATGCAACCTCTACACCCTGATTTCTAAGTGTTCCAATGTTTGCAAGGGTAGTTCTTCCACCAGTTGACGAAGCAATGTTCAAAGGAAGAATCTGATCTACGATCTGAGCGTTATAATAAGCGATGTCCAGACCGATTTTGTTGTTGAACAATTTCGTTTCCAAACCGAACTCAAACTCACGTTTTTGTTCAGGACGAATCAGATCGTTTCCACGTTCAGCGCTCATTGTAGTATAAAGTACTGAGCTTCCACCCATTTGCTGTGTATTGAGATTACCCTGCGTGTAAGCAACGTTAGCGCGGTATATTTCAGGATAGTTACCCACGATACCAAATGAACCTCTCAATTTACCATAGCTAAAGAATGATGGCAATGAAAAAGCATCGCTAAATACAAAGCTTGAGTTAATGGAGGGGTATACGAAAGAGTTATTACCCTTAGCAAGCGTAGAGGTACGGTCTCTTCTTACAGTACCTTCGACAAAGAATAAGTTCTTATAGTCAAAGTTAACTGTTCCAATGTATGCATCTCTCAAAGAACGTAATCTGGTTTGATCGCCGTTTGGTGTATTAACAGATGCGGAAATATCAAAGAAGTTTTCAGTACTCAATCCGTTGTTTGTAGATCTGGACAGCAGTGTATTCAACGTCTTGTTAGCAGTGTAACCTCCCAATACCGAGAGCGACGCATCGGCAGACAACTTTTTGGTATAAGTCAAAAGAACATCTCCGTACACATTATTGTAAAGGTTATTCTTCATCGAAAACTCACCCGTATAACCAAATGACAGAGGCGTTGTGCTGTAGTTTTTGTTTTCAAGACGCTCATCTGTATAATCTGTTGCAATACGTCCTCTCAAACTCAAACTTTCAAGTATTTGCCAGTGCTGAGTTACACTCGCAATAACCCTGTTGCTATACTCGTATGCCTGGTTTTTTCGTGTGTTCCAAACATAATCACCAATATCCGGTTTAAAACCGTTGTATATAATGTTTTCATTAGGAGTCAGACTTTGCGTTCCAGCGCCTGTAACGAATTTGTATCCAAGGCTTGTCTGATATTTATCATTATACCAATCCGCGGATTCAAAGCGGTTCATCATACCAGTAAAGTTATTGATCATACGATCCACTTTAAATGGTCTGTTGAAGGTATACTGGTTTACAAAGTTTACCATCAGGTCGGTCTTCAATTTTTTGTTCAGGTTGAAGCTGGCGTTCAGGTTAGCGATGTTCTTATTATTTTTCGCACCGTAACTGATCATTCCATTGTCCTGACGGGTGAAAGAAAAACGGATGGTAGAATTGTCAGTTGCTTTGGAGATAGACAAGTTGATATTTGAACTTCTTGCATCTTCAAACAAATCAGCATAACTATTGTTAGAAGCTACATACGGTCTGATGTTTCCATCCCATGCCATTACCGGCTGTCCGTCAAACTTAGGACCGAAGTTCACACTTGCAGGTAGCAAACCTCTTGTTTCTTTCGTACCATCACCATCTACGTCATAATAAATAAAACCCGCTGCATCCTGACCACCGTTGTTGTAGTTCAATGGATAACCAGGTCCCCGTACGTTCTGGTACCTTGGCAGGTAAGCGATTTTATCAACATTGTAACTGGCGCTAAAATCAACACCAATACCTTTTCTGCCTTTTCCTGTTTTTGTTGTTACAAGCAAAACACCGTTCACAGCTTCCGAACCGTACAATGCTGCCGCAGAAGCTCCTTTAAGTACAGAAATATTCTCGATATCAGCAGGGTTCAAATCCAAAAGACCATTACCTCTGATACGCTGATCACCCCAGTAATCACCATTTCTTGACTCGCCATTACGGATTGGAATACCATCCAAAACGATAAGTGGCTGTGTGTTACCAGTGATAGAACTGAAACCACGAATGTTAATGTTAACTCCACTGGTAGCTCCACCAGGCGTTGCATTGATGGTTA
>DASYHR010000626.1:0-1800 GCA_035998385.1 Dyadobacter sp.
GCAGCAGCCATTTCTATAAACGCTGTACTGCCGTTCGCTGATATTCCATAGATAGCTTCAATGTTTCTGCCCAAAGGATCCTGCACCTGCGCTTTCACATAATCCCCACCAGCCAATCGTGTCAAGATTTGCATGGTCCCCTCACCGCCATCGGCAAGCTCCATTGCAATGACTTCCGCCTCCGGATAAGCCAGCTTTATACCGGCCTCCATCGCTTTGCAAACTTCACCAGCTTCCAAAGATCCACGGAATTTATCGGGAGCGACCAGTATTCGCATCAGTAGTCAGATTAGAACAATACGCCTTCGTCTTCTGACCGGGATGGCGGAATGTAAGTATCCGTACTATCCGTTGACGAAACACCACAATCTCTGACGTAGTTGTCTGGTTTATTAAAAGGACCTTTTCTGTACTCGGTCAAAGTTGCGTCATTGTAAACCTTTTGCATAAACAGCCCCCATGCAGGCATGGCCATTCTACCCCCTTGCCCCAATGCAATGGTCCTGAAGTGAATACTCCTGTCTTCTCCTCCTACCCAAATTCCTGACACAAGGTGCTGGGTCATACCCATAAACCATCCGTCGGAGTAATTTGAAGTTGTTCCTGTTTTTGCAGCAATTTCATTTCCTTCCGTTACACCATACTGACGCAAACGACCAGCAGTTCCTCCCGGATCTTCCACCGCGCCACGCATCAGATACAACATGTTATACGCCATATTTTCGCTCAGTTCCTGATTCTGTTTCTGGTAAAACTGCTGAAGTATATTGCCGTGTCTGTCTTCGATGCGTAAAATCGTCATCGGTTCGGTGCGGTGCCCGCCGTTTGCAAAGGAGCAATAAGCGCCAACCATTTCATAAACAGATACATCACTGATACCCAGACACAAAGCTGGCTTTGGATCCAGAGGGCTCGTGATTCCCAATTTATGCGCATACTCAACCACTGTCTGCGGCCGCACCATTTTCATAATGTGCGCACTAACTGTATTAATCGATTTCCCCAATGCCTGTCGTAACGACAATGAGCGATATGAGTATTTGTTATCTGAATTCTTTGGAGACCAGCCACCCGGAACTCCATCGGAAGGCCCGAAATAGACAGGTGCATCTGTCACATGATCGCAAGGTGTCAAAAAGCTCTTATCCAACCCGGATACATATACAAATGGCTTAAAGGTAGAACCAGGCTGGCGTTTCCCCTGCTTTACGTGGTCGTACTTAAGGTGTTTAAAATTGATACCACCTACCCAGGCTTTGATGTGACCGTTGCGCGGATCCATAGACATCATACCTACACGCAGGAAACGCTTGTAATATTTAATCGAGTCAATAGGACTCATTGTCATTTCCTTCTCTCCGTCCCACGAGAATACCTTCATTTTATAAGGAGTTCTCATCACCTGCCATGCCTTCTCTTCACCCAAATCACGTTTTAAGGCGATAAAGTGTGGAGATATTCTGACTGCGCGATCGATAAAACCAGGAATTTCTTTGCCGTTTGCATCAATCCATGGATTACGTCCTTTCCAGTGCTCATCAAACAACTTTTGCTGTTGTTTCATATGTTCCTGAACCGACTGCTCCTGATAACGCTGCATGCGCGAATCGATCGTGGTGTAAATTTTCAAACCACTCGTATACAAATCAAGATCTGTATCATGTTCTTCATTGTAAAGCTTTACCCAACTTTTCAGATAGTTACGCATCGATTCTCTGAAATACGGCGCCAAACCTGTATTATGACTGTCTACTGTAAAGTCAAGATTGAGTGGTTGGTTCTTGTACACTTCAAATTTCT
>DASYHR010000676.1:0-3107 GCA_035998385.1 Dyadobacter sp.
TGCCGGTTTCAGATTATTGACATTTGAGACGTTAATCTGTTCGAGTGGAGAGTAGCCGGAGCTCGTCTCATCGGCTTTGTAAACAGGCCATGACCGGTCCTGATTCTTGTCAGAACCACAACCGGTCATGGTTAATATGAATAGCAAAAGTGTGACTTTATAGATTGATGTAGCGGTGTTGTGCATGAAATACCGAAGTGGATGACTGGTCAATATTTCTTCAAACCTAAAAAATCCTTGCCGGATGAGCAGTAATTTTACAGAGATTTATCAGTCAGACTTTCCATAAAGCTGATGACAAGTTTAATTTCCTGAGGCGTCAGATCCAGTTTATCTGCTGCCAGCGTCTGATTGGGGACAGGCAAGCCCAAACCTGCTCCGCCGCCCTCATTGTAGAAATCCATCACCTGTTCCAGGGTTGAATAGGCTCCATTGTGCATGTAAGGAGCTGTTTTGCTGACGTTTCTGAGCGAGCTGGTTTTGAACGCATTTTGCCATTGCGGAAACTTATTATGTCTGCCCCGGCCCAAATCACTGTCCATTACCGGATGTTTGAAATCCGTATTGCTTGTAACCCCCAATACCTCGGATTCGGAACGCTGGTAATCAGGAGGGACAGTTCCGTTGAACAGTGGAATGAAATGGCAGGTGCCGCATTTGGCTTTTCCCATAAAAAGATTAAATCCTTCCACCTGGCTATCAGTCAGCGCTTTTTTGTCGCCACGCATGTATTGATCAAACGGAGCATTAAACGGACTTAGCGAGCGGACAAAAGTGGCCAATGCATTCTGAACATGAATAGGTTGAATAGAATCACTATATGCTTTTTTGAAAAGTGAAACATACGCGTCATCGCTTGCAATCATCTTTGTGATTGCCTGTAAGGATCCGTGCATCTCATCTGTATTGTGAATGACATCAGACGCCTGATCTTCCAATGAGGGTGAACGCAGATCATAAAAGGTAGCCTGCTGAAGCGCCGCATACATAATCGTCGGAGCGTTGCGGAGAACATTTCCTTTACCAAAACCTTTGCTGGTTATGAGCCCGTCTGTGTAGGCGAGGGCGGGAGAGTGGCATGAGCCGCAATTTGTATTGCCATTACCGGAAAGTTTTCCGTCGTAAAATAACTTTTCGCCCAGTGCGATGCGATCGGCTGTAGATTTGAAGTCCGGGTTTGTAACAAGTGCTTCAGCATCAAATGCGCCCGGCTCGAACAACGTAGCGGCATCACCTCTCAGTAACTTGCCATCTTTGATAAAAGCTATACCGGATTTTTTCTGTTTATCGTGCAGTAACTGGCAGATTGGATTTAAATGCCGGACAATAAAAGTAGCTCTGTCAAACGAATTGAAATCTTTTTGGAGATTAAGGAAGGCAATAGCTGAGTCCACTTTTCCATGAAACGTATCCACGTCAGGAAGTACTTTGTCGTATATGTCAACGTATTCTCTGAACGCTGTCAACACAGTTTTACTTTCTTCCAAAGCGTTGCCGGAAGCCGGCGTATCAAATCCTGAAATGCCAAGTGTAGTCAACCTGAACATTTCCAGGCGAAGCGCGTCCAGCGCTTGTGCATCGGTTACCTGAATGTCTTCCCAAAGCATTTTGATACGTTTGAGATTCACCTGCAGTTTTCGGATATGGCGGATCAGTTCATCTCTGTCGACATCTTCGTCTGTAAAGATCAATTCTTCGATCACCTGCAGCCCTCCCGGTTCAAACACTGCATTTTCTTCATCTTCAACCTCGTCCAAAGGTGCTCCGTTCACTAATTTCACAGTACTTGGAGTGAAGTATTCGGCAAATGCTTCTACCTGTTTATAGCGCAGTCTGAGTTTGAGAAATTCATCCTGCAGCTCAGATTTCGGAGACCCGCTTCTGGCTTTACCCAAAAAGTCTTCGTTTTTGTTGATCACGATATTCAGGTCACCGAGAAAATACTCCCTTATTTCCTGGGACGCGTTCTGCTTTGAACATGCATTGAACAACCATAACACGGTGCATGCAATGGTCAGTTTTAAAAAATATCTCATATAGGACTAACAACCAGATAAGGAAGGCCCGTTGAACAGGGCCTTCCTTATACTTATTTTGAACAAATACTATTGTTTGATTCCTCTTACGATGACAGTCTGGCCGCCTTCTTTGTTTGTAGAAAGACCGCTTCCGTCTGCGCCTTTGTATTTATCATCCTGCCATGTATGTGGGTGGATGTTGATCATGAATGTTTCAGGAATACCAACGATATCTGAAATGTCGATCATCGCGCCGTACTCCCAGGTGCTCAAAGAATTGTTACCTACAGAATTGTATTTCGCATTGAAAGTAGCGTCGCTGCGTCTGTGGTTCATCTGGATCATCGCCTTCGATTGTTTCGTTGCGATGTTGTACTGCCAGATCGTTCCGTCATGGTCATTGTCGCGGTAGAATGAATCACCATCCTCCTGAACGTATACGTAATTTTTAGTTACACAGATGTTGTCAGGGTTTACAATGAAGTTACCTGGTCTGTCGGCTCCGTCCATAATGATGTTCAGCTTACCCTGCAATGGATTGGCAGCATCGAATGTCAGGTGATATACACGTCCCCACATATTTTTACCTGCAACAGGTGTCACTTTATCAGACTGACTTACACCTGTAGCTGTAAAGTAAATCTCGCGACCCACACCATCTTTTACGTAATCAATATCTTCCACGCGGGCAAACTGAATCATTTTCTTATCTACAGTTTGTGCCTGAAGCTGCGTTCCTGTGCTCGTTTTTACATCGTCAAAAGGAACAAATTCAACGTCGTAAGTCTGACCCTGTGTCATGTCCGTTTCTACGCTGTTCTGATTTGTACGGCGTAACGCATATAGTTTTCCGTTGTTCAGATCACCAACCGTCTCAGAAACGTAGGCTACCAGCTGACCATTGGTATCATCTTCTCCGATGATGATTACCGTTTTACCCGGGAAAGCTGTTTTTGGCAATGGAACTGCATTTTCTGCATTCCATTTTCCAAATGCGGCAACTGTTCTTGTTTTGTTCTTTTTGTCTGCAGGTGCAAAAGGATCGATGGCATGTGTCATCGACTCTGAGTTGGTTTCACCCGCAGTAAG
>DASYHR010000428.1:0-8024 GCA_035998385.1 Dyadobacter sp.
TATATCAAATTTGTAGGAACCCACAGCCAATACGACAAACTCAACATTCACGAATTATGACAAAGACATCAAAAAAATACCTGATAAGCAACGAGAATGAGCATACAGAATTGCTTGAAAAAATAGATGCTTTGATGAAAAAAGGAGAGAAAAATGCTACTCCTGAAGAGTCAGAAGAAATCCTTGCTATAGGTACAGCTCTTCAAAATTATGAGCAGAGCATATACACAATCCCTCTCCCAGGTACTCTGGAGGGTATGATCGAGCTCAAAATGTACGAAATGCGTCTGAAACAAAAAGACCTGGCCGCAACATTGGGTGTAACACCTGTGAAATTATCCATGATATTAAGCGGAAAGCAGAAACCTGACATTCAATTCGCAAAAGCGCTTCATGAAAAGCTGGCCATACCTGCAGACTTTATCCTGGAACATATTTGACGCAAGGTTACACATAGCACCATTGAGAATAAAAGAGAGCCACAGAGATCAATTTGTTTCTCTGTGGCTCTCTGCTTAAACTCTGTGATTCTCTGTGTAACCGTCAGTCTAAAAATCAATACACTTTCGCCAACAAATGCGGGCGCTCTTTTTCCAGTTTAAGGATCAGCTCGCCAAAAAGCGTATTCACCCACGCAAACCATTTACGGGTAAACTTGGCCTGATCATCCTTATCGAATGACTCATGCATAAAACCTGTATGGTTATGTGTTGTTTTCAGCAATTTAAGCTGCGCTTCGATCTCTTTTTCATCCGTGGATGTAATCGCACGGGCAATGATTCCCATTGGCCATATCTGATCTACCAATGTGTGCGGACTGCCCAATCCTTCTCCAGCTTTTCCTTTGAAGAAATAAGGATTGGAGTCACTCAGAACAAATTTCCTTGTATTGATGTAAACCGGATCTGTTATCGACATAGCTCCCAGATACGGCATACTGATTAGTCCGGGTATACCGGCATCATCCATCAATAAATAATTACCAAAACCGTCGACTTCAAACGGATATATTTTACCAAACTGCGGGTGATTGTATACTGCGTTTTTTTTGAGTGCATTCTCTACTTCTGTAGCCAACGCCTTAAAGCCCGCTGACAACTTCGTGTCCTTTCCGGTTTTGTCCAATATTTCAGCCACTTGTCTGAATGACACCACTGCAAAAAAGTTGGAAGGAATGAAGAACAAATATTGAGACGCATCATCAGAGGGCCTGAATGTGCTCGCGATTAAGCCATTGGGTTTAATAGGATTGCCATAGCCATTTCCCGGAACCGTATCAGTAGACCAAGCCGTAGTGCGACCAAATTTATACGGCCCGCGGTTTTCCTTCCTTTGCTGCTCTTTACAAGTCTGTAGTACAAGACGCATCGCTTTCAGCCATTCCTCATCAAAAGTTGAAGTATCTCCGGTCGTTTTCCAGTAGTGATACGCAAGCCTGATTGCATAACACAATGAATCCAACTCCCATTTTCTTTCGTGCAGCATTGGTTTCATATCCGTGTGATCGGATGTCCACTCACTTTCCTTCGGCCTGTCGTAAAACGCATTGGCATAAGGGTCAATGATGATACATTTGGTTTGGCGATGAACCAGTCCTGCCACCATATCTTTCAACTGCTTGTCTTCTTTCAACAAAGGAAGATATGGCCAAACCTGCGCAGTACTATCGCGCAGCCACATTGCATCAATATCACCAGTGATTACGAAAGTATCGGGCTTGCCATCAATGGGTTTGTAGTGAACCGTAGTATCAATCGTATTAGGGAAACAATTTTCAAAAAGCCAGGCAAGCTCCGGATCTTTGATCACTTTCTTCATTCTTGTAATAGTCGCTTCTACAGCAGTACTTTTAAAACTACGCTTGTCCGCCGCAATCCTCACTACCGGAAACTCCTGAGCGCTGCCTGCAAATGACCATTGCGACACTGCCATACCAGCCACAGCCAGCGTACCTGCTTTTATAAAATCTCTTCTTTTTACCATGAGGTTAAGGATCGTATCGGGAATAATTAAATAAATTTAAAAAAGCAATTTAGACATAAATACGCAAAAAAGCCGCGCCGGCTCGTCCATCATTCCAGGACAAACCGACGCAGCTTGGGTAACAGGTTTTAAAGCTTAAAAACCGAAAAAGTATGAGAAGTTTTTTCGTTTGAAATAATAACCTGATACACGCCTGTACCAAGCTTCTCCAGATTCTCAGTAATGCGCCCATTCACTGCTTTCACATTGGCATGATTCACCACTACTCTTCCGGCCATACTAACCAATTTTACGTTCCAATCTTTTGTTTCCGCATCTGTTACATCTATGTGAAGTACATACTGTACCGGATTCGGGAAATGTTTTACAACAGCGGATTGAAGCTGGTTATCAATTGAAATAATCTTGCTATACGCAAAGCTGCCATCCGTATCCACCTGGCGTAGCCTATAGTAGTTAGCACCAGACTTGAAGTGCTGATCAAAGAACCTGTAAGTCTGTGTGATTGCCGAATTGCCTGTTCCGGCTACCGTACCGATCTTTTCGAAAAATCTTCCGTCCTGCGAACGTTCGATTTCAAAACGGTCATTCTTCAGTTCGGAAGTAGTTTCCCAGGTTAATCTATTCCCTTCAACCGTATTTGCTCCTGAAAAGTGAGACAATGTCACCGGCAAGGAAGTCTCTTTAAAATCTTTGTCAGAAAGAGCAAAGCCTGAAAACCCTGTATGAAAAACAGAAGTAAAGGCATGATCTGTATTGAATACGTGTGCAGAACTGACCTCCGCATACGCCATCGCCTCGGGAACTGCAGATGCAATGCCATCACTACTTTTACTCATAGACCTGATCTGTGCCCCGTTAAAATTAGGCAGTTCGGCAGCACCATAAAAGAGCGTGATTTCATAACTTCCGGCAGGATTATTATACCGTGGCGTTACCTTGAACGTTTTATTGGTCATTTTGAAGGAATCCATCCAGCTCACCGCGTCTGTTCCGGCTCTGTCCACAGCCACTGCAGTACATCCGTAATTATGATCTCCGAAGTTATTGATACGCGCTACAAGATTACCCGTAGCAGGATCGAAAAACTGAGCTGTCTCCCCGGCCCCTAAATACTGAACATCCGGTGTAACCATCACGGCGGTCTGTACCTTTTTAGGAGAGTCTGCTGATAGCTTCACATTATCAATGGCCCACCAATAATCATAGTTGGCTATATACCGGAATCGAAGTTTCATTCCGGCATTTCCGTATTCGGCTGGTATTTGCAAAGTCCTTTTAACAGGTGCAACCCAAGAGCCTGATGTCCCTGTTTGCTGAGTCTGCTTCAGAATCGTACGCCACGCATTACCATCCCATACATCAACCATTGCCTGCTCTGCAAAGCCTGACGCCCACACATAAAAATACTCCTGAAACGACAATTGAATATTACTCATGCCCGCAGTATTGAACGGAGCCGACTCCACCACTTTATCCATGTTGACATTTCCTGCAGCATCACTATTGATAAATAACAGTTTAGGTTTCAGCGGATCAAGCCATACCGTACCCAGATTCACCACTGCCCATGTGGCGGGGTAGAGCCCTCCTCCTACTACATTCCATCCTTCCGGCATACCTTTCTCGAAATCCTCTGAGATAAGTACGTTGTTTACGGAAGTCGGAATCCTGTCATTATCGATGATGGTAAAGGTATGACTTTGCCCGAAGGTTTCAGGAAAGGCATTGCCCCCCTCCGGGCTTGTGAGTGTATAGGTGAGAACAAGGCTCTCATTGTCTTCGATGTAGGCATCGTCATAAATACGGACTTTTATATCCTGCGAAAGGTGGCCCGCCTGCAATACAAAACTTGCTGGTGAAAAACTAAAGTCAGCAGTTTCTCCCAATTTTGCAGTACCCTGCGTTTGCAGCGTTACGGTTACAGGTTGAGATGGCACGCCATTGATCTTAATCGTAACCGTTTTTTCGACATACTCCAGGCATTCGTTCGGGTATGCTGACGCAATGGTAGCTTCTCCTTCGTTTACCGTAGTTGCCGTGGTAACAAACTGGACGGAAGGAGCAGAACAATTGTAAATTCTGAAATCATCAATATACCATCCATCCAATCCTCCGCAACCATCCGTACCAAAATCCCAGCGCAACTGTATAGTTTGACCGGAAGTGAGGTTTAATGTACTGAGATTGATCCGGCTTTGCCCCCAGCTTCCTCCGACCGAACCCTGATTAGCTCCGGAAAATCCCGGCTGGCCCCTTAGTGGATTATCTCCGGTTTGTGCGAGCGTAATGTTATACGGGTTATCTGTAAAAGCGGCAGCAGGAACCAACAGCCAATCTCCGTTATTGATTCTGTACTTCACGTTCCCGCCATCATAATTCGCTTCGGTTGCCACATAATGGTCAAAGGCCGCTGTAATGGGCCCGACTGTATTGGCTGGAATTGTGATGACCGGACTTCTCAGGCTCATAACTCCATTCTGGAAATTGTTTATACAATCGCCTCCGCTGAAGTCGACAGCATAGGCTGCTTTCCCTTCACGTGCACCCGGCAGTCCGCTGCGGATTAACCATTGGCGCTCGACCCACTGTGCAGGATTAGAACCAGTTGCAGAAACTGCCCATTCTCCCAGACCGGATTCAAAGTTTTCAAAATAAATCGCATTGCCGGGACTCGCGCCTGAACAAAGCGTAGACACAGGTTTCAGCATAACCTGGAAACCACAAGCGTTTGATCCCCGCAACTCCACTGCCGCCAGCACTTTGCTCAGCTGTGCAGCATCGGCTTCAGTAATAATTTCCCCCGAAGACCCGGCCGGTGCTTCGCCCAGCGAGAGTGCCTGCAGGTTAACACCGATCAGATCAGCCAGCGATGCTTCCAGAATATCTGCCTGTGCTGCAAAGTCTGTTGTACTGGTCATGTATTCCGACTGTGCACGCCAGAAAATGTGAGCAGCCTTCGTTAACCCGAGACCGGTTATTGTTTGTCCATTGTAGGTTCCGCCATCCACCAGTAGCGCGAAAGCATGATTCAGAATTCCTGAATTGATGTGTACACCACCGTTATCTGTAGACGCACACCAGTATTGCGGATCTGATACTTTTCCGGGATTATTATAACAGGTTGGATCCCACATATCCCGCAAGCCGTAATTGAAAGCAGAGGCCTTTTCGCCAATTTTCCAGCGTGACGAGCTTGCACAACCTGTTCTGAGTGCATTGCTTTCGTCCTCATCCATGTAGTTATTGAGCATGTCTACAGTCTCACCCCAGATATCCGAGTAGGATTCATTCATGGCGCCTGTTTGCCAGGCATATATCAACCCGCTTGTATTTTCAGTGTACGCATGTGCCCATTCATGAGCTACGATGTCGTCTGTGGCAGTACCCGTACAAAAACTGGCTGCACGTCCGTTCCAGGTTGCATTGGGGCAGTTTACATCCGGATTGTTGTTGATCGTGATCATGCTTGCGTCCGCATTGTTGTAGGATACAAATCCGAAGGTATTCTTCATCAGATTATAGATATGCCCTGCACTTTTCACTTCTGATTTTTGCCATTGATCGAGTGCCGCAAATGTTGCGCCATCCAGCCCGTCCGATTCCTTCCATTTCAGATTCGCGGCAGATATCGAAGTTTCATAGAGTTTTCTGTCGATGCTGTGCATACCAGCAAACTGCTCCACCACTTCTTTTGTGTGGGCGTCTATATATACAAACTCTCTGATATCTGCTCCGTTCGCCACCTCCACTTCATATACCAGATGGACTGCTCCGCGATATCCCTGCGCCAGTCCTTTCTGGAATACATATAATGTAGTTTTATTGCTGTGCAGCGCCTCCCCAATGTTACCCAACTTTTGTCCGGTCACATGTTTGATAGCCAACTGTTCTGCCTCCGTGGATTTGATGGAAGGCAAAGTATTAAGTTTGGATACCCCGATAAAATTGCCATTTAAAGAGGTCAGATCTGAACCCTGATTGAAGTGAAATTTCAATACACCATCAAAAACAGGCACACCATTGATATGCTGCTGCAAAGTCACGTGTTCCTGCCCATGTTTGTCTTTTTTACTTTCCTTGATTGTAAATGCCTCATTCTCCCATTTCGACTTGAACAACCCGCCATTTTCTTTCATAAAGGTCATCGCTTTGTCTGCGGGGTTTTTACCGTTGCTCACTTTCATAGCTCTCGTTGCAGGAAATCTCATGAAGCCTAATGACTGTGTAGCCTTACTTATCGTAGGCACAGCTCCTGTTTTTGAAGCGAACGTACTGATCTCATTTTGCAGGGCATCCTGAGCAATGGATTGACCTGAAATGAGCAGTAGTATTAAAATAAGTTGTAGAGTGTATCTCATAGAATCGGGCTAAATGTCGCTTCGCCAAATTAGAGAAAAAAAGGGCAATACCAACCGACGTATATCGCTCTCAATCAATATGAAAGAAATGTAGTTTGATATTTTTAAAACAACTAGTTGTAATTAATTAGAATGAGTACTACACAATCGATTACAAATCAGCTAGATGGTATTTTACAGTCATTGCTCAATAATGGAGACAGGAGGAGAGAAAATTAATTTATTTTAGTGAAATTTTTTATTGAACGGTCTTTAATATACTTTGTCTGAAAGATTTTTTGAACTGCGCAAGGAAGTATTGCCATCAATTCAGTGATCCGTTTTATTGGACAATAACAATACGCGCGAACAAAAGAGCCGTCGCAGGCACATCTAAATCTTCCATCACCAGCTAACCCGTTGTAATACCTACCAGAAATCTGCTATCTAATTTATAACTTTATGCCTCAAACCTATACCTCATGAAAATCAGAAAGATATACTTACCCATCATTTTTTTAGCGGCGCTGTTTGGTTGCTCCGACCAGGATATTGACGCCACACAGACGGAAGACCTGAATCAGGAAATTTACTTCGAAGTATCCCACAACAATTCCGCCTGGGGCACTGTACATAGAGGATTTTTGATTGATCATACAGGGGCAGTCAGGACGTACCTCAATCCCGCAGACTGGAACATAAGCAGCGAATTGGACAAAGGAGCGCTCTCCGCAAAGCAGATTGAAGAGAATATTGCGAAAACGCAGGTAAGTAGCGTAACGGTGGATGCATCGCAACTGAAGGCATTGACAGATAAAATCCCAACACTGTCTACCTCGACATACACCAAAAGAGTACAGGCAGGAAAAGATATGGGACAAACTAACTTTTATGCATATCGCTACGATTCAAAAAAGGATGCCTACATTCCGATTCTATTGAGTGAGACGGGCGATTGGCAAAGCCAGAATACTGACAAATCCGCAATTGAAATTTCGGAATGGCTTCAAAAGATTCAGACTTCCATAAAATAGACCTCACAGGTTTTTAAAGCCGGAACCCGTGATCCGGCTTTTTTTGCTTGTTACGCATGGGTTTTATCAATACAAAAAAAGAGATGTACCAAAGCTTTGAAGCTCCGGCACATCTCTTTTTTGCATTCAGGTACACTTTTATAATTTGATCACACGGAAGTGATAGTCCATATTCCCGCCTGATACAACTACCTGATAAAGTCCTGTTCCTAATTTCGAAACATCCTGAGTCACGATACCGCTTATCGCTTTTACCTGATCCCGCTCCATCACAACTTGACCTGAAGCATTGATGATTTTGATATGTACTGACCCAGCATCGGCATCAGGTAATTCAATATTTAACATAGCCTGCACCGGATTAGGAAACGATCTGGCTTCTCTGGCTCTCATCACCTCTACAGCGATTATCTTGCTATAGGCAAACGAGCCGTCGAGATCTACAGACTTCAATCTGTAATAATTTAATCCTTTGCCATACTTTGTGTCTGTGAAGCTATAGCTGTTGGTCACCGCCGAATTTCCATTGGATGTTATCCTGCCAATACCCAGGAAATTTTTCAAATCCGTTGTACGCTCCACGTCAAAATATTCACTGTTAACTTCAGAGGTGGTTTCCCATTTCAATACATTCCCCTCTGCATTATGTCTGCCTTCGAACTTCACC
>DASYHR010000429.1:0-1550 GCA_035998385.1 Dyadobacter sp.
CCGTGTTCCACTTTCCGTAGCCAAGGCTACCAATACCACCGGAGCTGTTCCTCTGAAAGTTGCATTTTCTTCAAAAGGATCTATGGATTATGATGGCGATGCGATCAAATACGAATGGAATTTTGGAAAGGGACTTGGAAAAAGCGCAATGCCAAACCCTACTTTTACCTATACCAAACCAGGAGAGTATACAGCAGTTCTGAAAGTAACAGACAGCGAAGGGAATAGTCATACATCTGAAATCGTAGTGAAGGCAGGTAATGCGATTCCAAAAGTAGATGTGGCTATAAAAGGTAACAAAACCTTCTACTGGGCCAATAAGCCGGTTGCCTATGAGGTATCTGTAACAGACAAAGAAGACGGGAGTCTGGCTACAAAGAAAATCCCTGAGGATGAGGTGATACTTACGATTAATTATCTGGAAGGATTTGATAAAACACAACTAGCGCAGGGACATCAGGCCAATACCGGTTTCGAAACCGGAAAGAGAATGATCGAACTGAGTGATTGTAAAGCCTGCCATTCTGTTGATAAAAAATCAATCGGGCCGTCGTACCGCGAGGTGGCCAAACGTTACGAAAGAGAGCGAAACTCCGTCAAAACTTTGGCACAAAAAGTCATTAATGGCGGTGGCGGAGTATGGGGAGAACAGGCTATGGCAGCTCACCCACAGCACAAACCGGAAGAGGCCGAAGAAATGGTAAAATACATCCTGTCTCTTGCAAAAGAACAGGTAGTTGATAAAAAGCCTCTAAAAAGTACTTACCTGCCCGAGAGCAAGCCTAAAAGTGGTTCTTACATCTTCACTGCCAGCTACACGGATAAAGGAAACGGTAATATGGGACCACAAACAGGTTCGAAAACTGTTGCGCTCCGTCCGGCGAAAGTGAATGCAAATACTTTCGATAACGGTAAGGATTTTACCAAATTTAAGCTTCAGTCGGGTTCTGAGATTGTGATGGGGAAAAACGGTGCCTATATCGCTTTTGATGATGTTGATTTGAGCGGAATCGGCAGTATCGAAGCAGCTACCAGCATCAATGAGCGATTCCAAGCTGGTGGTACATTGGAAGTTCGACTGGATTCCCCAACAGGAGCCAAAATTGGAGAAGCGAAAGCAGGAACTTCCTCGACTCACATTCCGGTGAAAGCGCCAGCGGATGCCAAGTTGCGTAAGCTCTATTTTGTGTTCAAGAATGCAGAAGCAGGCGCAAAACCGCTCTTTTCGATTGACACTTTACAGTTCAACCGCATCCAATAGGTTGAATTAAAAACATAAAAACGCTATCGGATCGAATTTGGTAGCGTTTTTTTGCTTGATAGGGTATTTCTAAAGAGATTGAAATCTGTTGCTCACGATTGCTGGCGTAGCGAATCCTTCGATCCCCAATCCAAACAAAGCGAAGTCATATTTAGCAGGATCATCAGGATCCAACGTTCTTAGTGAGGCTGTCAGTTCGGTTGCAGTTTGCCAGTCAGTTGATGGTCTTTTGATTAATCCCAATAAGCGTGCAACGCGATCGACATGTACATCGCACGGACATACAAGC
>DASYHR010000725.1:0-2250 GCA_035998385.1 Dyadobacter sp.
CGCACCTGCAGCTAAATTAAATGATGATCTGTTAGGTAAAGTTTTTCTGATTACACCTAATGAAACAGAGACAGAGTTGCTGACAGGCATCCTGCCCGACACCGCTGAAAAAATGGAGCAAGCAGCTGAAATTCTGATACAAAAAGGGGTGAAACACGTGATGATCACGCTGGGCAAAAAGGGCGTATTTTTGTTTGATGCTACTATGCGGGAAACCATTCCTGCATTTGAAGTTGACGCCAAAGACACCACGGCAGCTGGCGATGTATTCAATGGTGCACTTATTACAGCACTGGCTGATGGCAAAGATTTAAAGTCGGCCGCCATATTTGCCTCGAAGGCCGCATCAATATCCGTTACCCGTATGGGCGCTCAGAGTTCGGCGCCTTATTTAAATGAATTACTATAAAAAGCCATGATGATGAAAATACCAGTGATTATAGATTGTGATCCCGGACACGACGATGCCCTGATGCTGATGCTCGCGTTTGGTAGCGGTAAATTGGATGTGAAAGCAGTAACCACTTCCGCCGGAAATCAGACTCAGGATAAAACCATGGGTAACGCATTGAAACTGCTGACGCTCATCGGTGCTAAGAATGTTCCCGTATACCGCGGAGCAGAAAAGCCTTTGTTCAGAAACCTGATCATTGCCGACTATGTACACGGAGAGACTGGCCTGGATGGACCTGCGCTACCCGCTCCCGCTTTCGAGCCTGAAAGTAAGTCAGCCGTAGAAGGCATTGCTGAAATCCTGGCAGCTTCAACAGAAAAAATCATACTGGTGCCGACCGGACCTCTCACCAATATTGCCACATTTCTCCTTGCCTATCCGCATTTGAAACAAAAGATCGAACGCATTTCCCTGATGGGTGGCGGCATTTTCAGAGGGAATATGACGCCTCTGGCAGAGTTCAACATATTTGCCGATCCGGAAGCTGCGCATATTGTTTTTAAAAGCGGGATACCTATCACCATGTGCGGATTGGATGTTACGCACAAAGCACTGGTGTTTCAGAAAGACATTGAGCTACTCAGGTCAATTGGGAATAATACAGGAAAAGCCGCTGCAGATCTGATGGACTTTTTCTCCATATTTTACAGGGAAAACAGAACCGAACTTGACGGCGGTGCTGCCCTACACGACCCCTGTGCGATTGCCTGGCTGATTGAGCCCGACATGTTCAAAAGTAAATCCTGCTTTGTTGATGTTGAAATGAACGGCACGCTCACTACCGGGACTACAGTGGTCGATTTCTACAATGTAACAGGTAAAGAGCCCAACGCAGAGGTGGTCTATGACATTGACCGGGAGCGGTATATACAAATGCTTTATGATGCAATTCGCACTTTGCCCTGAGTTATAGCAATACAGAAACCTGATCTTCTACTTCACCACGGGAAGCCCGTTGCAGAACAGTAGTATTTCCAAGATACAGAATGATCAACCCGCCAATAGAACAGAACGCCATCATGCCTACCATTGGCATGGCGGTGTTGTTATGAAGAAAACTGACAATCGCAGAGATAATTGCGCCTGCTCCCATCCTCCAGCTTCCCATCAAGGCGGATGCACTTCCGGTATGTTTTCTGAACGGTGCGAGTGAAAGAGCCGATGTGTTCGGACCGGTAAGACCTTGTCCTGTCAGGAAAATAAACATCATCCCGATCAGCCCGAGAAGGCTGTACCAGTTATTATATACACCAACTATCAACAAAATCCCTACAATACTCTGGTAGATCAGCGTCACCTGAATAATTTCCTGGCTTTTGAATTTCTTCAATAAAAAGTGGTTGAGTTGCGTGGAACCAATCATCGCAAAAGCAAGTAGACCAAAAATCCAGCCGTATTGCTGTTCGGTCACTTTATACATATTCATAAATACATCGGCAGAGCCTGATATGTATGCAAACGGAGCCGCGGTAGCCAATCCACCTGCAAGTGTATAAATCAAAAACTGAGGCTGACTGACTACCGTATAATAACTTCCAAGAACTGATTTTGGCTTCAGGGAAACAGTTTCGTCGGGCATTTGCCCTGCGGGAAGGAAAAAGTAAATACCTGCGATCATCACGGCCACAATACCTGCCAGAATAATAAACAACCAATGCCAGCTGAAACCAACTGTTACATAACCACCCACTGTAGGAGCGATCATAGGTGACACTGCAATCACCAATGTGATCATGGAGAAGACTTCCGCGCGTTTGTTAGAAGGAAATATATCACTCACCAATGCCTGAGAAGCG
>DASYHR010000767.1:0-3620 GCA_035998385.1 Dyadobacter sp.
ACTAACATCAATTTGCTCACAAAAAGCTTACGTGCTGCGTACTTTTTTTATATCAAATTAAACTATATTTTTTCCCCGGCATTGAGCGTATCATTCCCTGAAATTCAAGATTAAGCAGTAACGCTGCCAGTTTGTTCAGATTCATTCCGCTTTGCCACGATATCTCGTCGATCTGCATACTTCCCTTTTGTTTTAAAAGACTTAGCACCTGCCCTTCATCCTGAGTAAACCCGTCGAACGATAAATTCAGCTCAGGCTTCAATGCTACGACTTTGTTCGACTGCTCATCCGCTGTTCCCCAGCCCAGAGCAGTCGTCATGTCTTCTACTGAGGTGAAAATCGCTGCTTTGTTATCCCGGATCAGCTGGTTGCAGCCCTCCGAATGCGGGCTTTCGATTTTGCCCGGGACTGCGAAAACATCGCGATGGTAATTCCCTGCAAAGTCTGCAGTGATCAGGCTGCCTCCTTTTTTTGCTGATTCTACTACGATCGTTACATCACTCAATCCCGCAATGATCCGGTTTCTGGCCGGAAACCGCATAAAGTCTGGTTTCGTCGCCAAAGCATTCTCTGTAACGATCCCGCCATTTTGCTGCATTTCCTTCGCCGTTTTCAAATGTGCAGCCGGGTAGATCACGTCCAGCCCACTGGCCATCACACCTATTGTCGGGATCTGATGTTTGATACAAGCTCTGTGCGCCACAATGTCTACACCATAGGCAAGCCCGCTTACAATCAGCGGAGAAAACGGCAGAAGATCTTTGATAATCATTTCGGTTACCATTTTGCCATAATCACTGATTTGCCGCGTGCCTACGATTCCTACTGAACGGTATGCATTAAAATCAAAGTTGCCTCGGGAATATAGTACAATCGGCGCGTCGTAGAGTGGTTTGAGACGTGCTGGATAAGTCGCGTCGTTAAAGAAGTGAAGTGATGTGCCGGATGAACCGCATGTTCGAAATTCATCCTCAGCAAATGACAAACCGCTTCCATTGAGAATCGAACGGGCAACTTTATCACCGACACCGGGAATTTTGATCAGTTTTTTGTACTCAGATCTAAAGACATTTTCGGCACCGCCGCAGTAACTGATGAGCTGTCGCACGGTAACAGCACCGACTGATGGCGTATGCACAAGCGCCAGAATACTGATTTTCTCAGCTTCAGATAATGATATCATGTATAGTGTGTTGGTTATATGTTATGCTACCTGGTTCGGTTTACCATAGGTCGGTATACGTTCTGGCACAAGATTTGCCATTTGTCAGGCAATCATAACAATATCAAAAATAGCAATTTTTTTAAAGTATATATGGACAGCACAGATATTAATGAACCTGAAACTCTACAGCATTTTGAAGGCATGGGAGCAGTTTGTCATCCCGAAGGCGTATTTTTTCGTGTATGGGCACCTCATGCAGATCAGGTTTCTGTAGTAGGCAACTTCAATGAATGGCAGGACAACAAAAACCCACTTCAAAAAGAAGAAAACGGATACTGGGGCGGACTCGCAGAAAATGCAAAGGAAGGTGATGAATACAAGTTTTCTTTGAAGACACCTTTTGGTGACTTCATGAGAAATGACCCCTACGCGCTCAAAATGACAAATTCCGCTGGTAACGGTATTGTGTACAAGCATGAATCATTTGATTGGGAGGAAGACAACTTCCAGATACCATCATGGCACGAACTTGTGATCTACGAACTTCACATCGGTACATTCAATGCACCGGGACCGGATCAGGTTGGTAGCCTATATACAGCAATTGAAAAGTTGGATTACCTCAAAGACATGGGTTTCAATGCGGTTGAGCTTATGCCATGTTCTGAATTCCCGGGTTCACGTTCGTGGGGTTACAATCCGGCTTCACCTTTCGCGGTAGAGTCCGATTACGGCGGACCAGAAGGATTGAAAACTTTTATTAAAACCGCTCACAGCATGGGTATTGCCGTCATTATGGATGTGGTATACAACCATTTCGGGCCTTCTGATATGGATTTGTGGCAGTTTGACGGCTGGTCTGACAACGACGGTGGCGGCATTTACTTCTATAATGACTGGCGCTCGGAAACACCGTGGGGTAACACCCGTCCGGATTACGGCCGTGGAGAGGTACGCCAATACATCTACGACAATGCAATGATGTGGCTCAGTGAGTACCATGCAGATGGACTCAGAATGGATATGGTTCCTTATATCAGGAATGTAAAAGCTGACGGAAATCCGGGAAATGATATTCCTGAGGGAATCTCGCTGATGCAATGGATTAATAAGGACATTCGCGAAAAATTCCCGAACCGGATAACGATTGCGGAAGATATGCATTCGCTTGATTTCATAACCGGATCAATTGAAAATGGCGGAATGGGTTACGGATCTCAATGGGATGCGGACTTCGTTCACTCGGTACGTGACGCCATTATCACGGCGAATGATCAGGACAGAAGCATCGGAAACGTAGTAAAGGCTGTCACCAACATGTACAATGCTGATTCTTTTCAGCGTATTGTGTATACTGAGTCCCATGATGAAGTAGCAAATGGACAGGCGCGGGTAGCAGAGGAAATTGCTGATGGAGACGTAAATAACTGGTATTCAAAAAAGCGAGCTGCTTTAGGTGTGGCATTAGCTCTTACTTCCCCTGGTATTCCGATGATTTTTCAGGGACAACCTCTGCTGGAAGACAAATGGTTTTCTGACAGTGATCCAATTGACTGGACAAGACTTGAGAAATTTCACGGCTTTGCCATGTTACACAGAGATATGATTCACCTGAGACGTAACTGGTTTGGCGTTACAGGTGGGTTACAAGGACAGAATGTTGGCATTATCCGTGCAGATGAGGACAAAAAAGTGCTGGTTATGCACCGTTGGTCCGGAGGTGGCCCTAAAGATGATGTTGTAGTTGTACTAAATTTCTCTGTCGAGACCTTTGATGACTACAAAGTGGGCTTCCCGAGAGCCGGAAAGTGGCATCTAAGGTTTAATAGCGACAAGGAGGAGTATGATCCTGAATTCTCAAACATTGCAGTGCATGATATTGACACGCACGAGGGAGAATTCGACCAGTGCCACGTATTCGCTTCATTGCAAATACCACCTTATACAGCTTTGATATTCTCTCAGGAAGAGTAAGAATCGATATAGTCTAAAAGAAACAGCCGGAGGTTTATCATCTCCGGCTGTTTCTTTATCTGATCACTCTGAAAATCCGATCCCAGCGTATCCTATGAATGAAATCGACAGGATTTGGATCTATAGACATCCATACGAAAACCGCCTTTCCTACGATGTGGTCTTTCGGCACAAAACCCCAATACCGGGAATCAGCAGAGTTGTGGCGATTATCGCCCATCATGAAATAGTAATCCTGCTTAAATGTATATGTATCCAGTCTTTTTGTTTGAGAGAAAAGTTGTCCGTCTTTGAGCTTTAAATCCCCGTTTCCTTCGTAACTCATAATCACATCAGCATAAAGAGCCGTATTCTCCGGCGTCAACGAAATCGTTGCGCCTTTTTTAGGAATAACTACAGGGCCATACTGATCCTTATTCCACGCAATCTGATCTGAAGCCGGGAAAAGAAACGACTCCTTCAGATCAGCCGGCATTAAAAC
>DASYHR010000782.1:0-4614 GCA_035998385.1 Dyadobacter sp.
TTGTCATACAAAGCAGGATTAGGATCGATAAATTTACGCATGTAATATCCTGAACGACTACCGTTCCAGTCTTCTACTGAACTGTTACGTGTATCGAGCCCATGACGTGTAACCAGTGCATTTGCATCGTTGAACAAATCATACACACCTGTCTGAATTTGATTCGCAGGATCACGAACGTCAGAAGGGCGTGGTTTCCAGTCTGCTCCATCATACAAAACTGTTGCATACAGACGTGGATCCCGATTTGTATACGGCGCAGCTTTATGAGCCGGATTGCTCCAGGAGAACTTCGTACCATCAATCATTTCATAATCGTCAACAAGATTACCGACAGGTGTATTTCCTGCCCAGTTATGGTAGCCATTAGGACCATTGTGAAGACCTGTTTGGCGTGCAGGCTCATTGAATGCTGGTGTGAAGTAACGGGCAAAAATGAGCTCTGTTGCAGCGGTCGCATCAATGTTCTGGTCAGCACTACCACCTCCCATAGATATGGCCACGTAGTTTGCCTTGCCTTGCTCAGCGGTAACGGGAGCAGTCAAATTCAACTTATAGCCCCCGGTACTTGCATCCAAAGCTGCTTTCGCAGCATTCAGTGCGGCAGTCCAGCGTGTTGCACGACTACCAGACAAGTATCCGATAAATTCCGGGTTTTTATAATCTGCCAGAACTGTAGATTTGGATTTTGCAGTAGGTACATCGTGCAAATCACTCGCTGCGTAAAGTAGTACGCGGGATTTTAAAGCTAATGCGGCAGTCTTGTTAGCACGACCGGTAACAGGCGCTTTTCCTTCCAAAAAGATCGCAGCGCTATCCAGGTCGTTCACGATAGAAGTCACACACTCTTCGTAGGTATTACGTGGAGCAGTATAATCTTCATTCAGCTCGTATGCCTTTTTGATCAAGGGCACTGCTCCGTAGTAGCGGAGCAATTGCTGGTAATAGTAAGCCCTTAAAAAGTAGGCCTCTCCAAGTAGACGATTCTTTAGTGTTGTATTGGTAAAAGTAGCCGTTGCAAGATTCTGGATCGCAATATTTGAGGCACGAATACGGGTATACATAGGCCCCCAGCCATAGGTATCGTCTACCCAACCTGTAACCGAAGGGCTTAAACTTCCTTCATTAATGGTATTAATATTACGACCGGTGTGAGTAAAAACAGCTTCATCGGATAAAGAAGCAAGCATTTGTTCACCTAAACCTCCCTGCTGCAATCCGGCATATATACCAGTCACAAATCCCTCTGACAATCCTCCGTCTTTCCATACTTCATCAGCAGGAATTTCAGATGGCGGGGTGACATCAAGAAAATCAGTATCACACGCTGTAAGTCCGGCAGACGCCAATAATGCGATAAGAATTATATTTTTATATTTCAATTTCATAATCATCGTTTATTAAAATGCTACACGTAAACCAGCGCTAAGAATGCGCGATTGCGGATAGTACTGACCGCTAGTATTGGTCGACTCCGGATCCCATACTTTAATCTTATCAATAGTGAAGAGATTCAATGCGTTGGCATATACGCGGAATTTGCTCAGGCCTAATTTGGCACCAAATTCAGAAGGTAAATTATATCCTATCTCAATGTTTTTCAAACGCAGATAATTGGTACTTCTGAGAAAATAGCTGTTAATTCCTGCCTGATCCGTATTTGTATAATACCTGTTGTTACGGTTTGTCAATCTTGGGTACTGATCAGTTGGATTGTCGATAGTCCAGCGATGATCATAATCGTATTTAAGATAGTTTCCTATATCGCCTGACTCTGTCAGACCCACAACCTGAAGCCCGCCGGTTGCTCCCTGAAAGAGAATCGACAAGTCAAATGCTTTATAGCCAAGGTTAATAGAAGCACCACCTGTAAACCATGGACGTTGTACTTTCTCTGTACGGATACGGTCATCAGCATTGATAACGCCATCGCCATTCACATCTTTGAAACGCATGTCACCAGGTCTCAGGTTGGTAGTGATAGCGGAGTAGTCGAGCGGATCGCCATCGATTGCTGCCTGGTCTTTATACACGCCGTCGAATTGATATACCAGGAACGACTGATATGGCATCCCGGTAGTTTGCTGGTACACGGGCGCCCCCGGCACTTCATCCCAGTACTTGATCTTATTTTTTGCGTAACCACCATTCACACTAACTGAATAAGTGAAGTCACCTGCATTTCCGTCATAGCTCACTTTGAATTCCCATCCTTTGTTTTGTAGTCGGCCCAGGTTTTGGGGTGGTAGGCGGCCGTCAATTCCGACAGATGAAGGAGTAGATCCTGCTTTCGGAATCAGCATTTTAGAGCGGTTATTGATAAAGTAGTCAAACTCAAATGCTACTTTATCCTTGAACAGAGTTCCTTCAATACCGATATTCATATTGTTGGCAACTTCCCATGTAAAGGTATTGTTTGCAATACGGGTTTCAAGCAAGGTTTTAGCAACCTGATCACCCAATACAAAATTACCAAAGCCCATTGTAGACAGATACTGATACTCAGCAAGATTCTCTGTTCCAAGGAAATAAGGTTCAGCACCCATCTGCCCCCATGAACCACGTAATTTCACATTGTTGACAGCACGAATGTTGTTTTTCCAGAAATCCTCTTCCGAAACACGCCATCCTGCAGAGACACCAGGGAAGAATCCCCAGCGGCTATTTTGTGGAAAGATATATGACGCATCCGCTCTCCACAGGAACTCGGCAATATACTTCTCTTTGAAGTTATAACCTGCACGGCCGAAGTAACTCAAACGAGCTCTCTTGTATAAATCCGGGGTATTGTTCCCGATATTTTGTTCAGCAGCAGCACCAGCGAGTAACTCAGCTACAGCCGGAGATATGAAATAACGGCGGTAAGCAAAGAATCCATCTGCCTCTACCGTTTCTCTTTGAATACCAGCCATTACATTAAAATTATGTGAACCGAATGACTTGTCATAAGACATTTGCCCGGTCAACTGAATTGAAAGCTCCTGAGATGCTGTCTCTGTCAAACGGGGATCTGCAAATGTAGAACGTACGGCTCCCGTAAGTAAAGGACTTACTCCGTCAGCCTCATAAGACTGTTTATCCCAGAAATACAAAGACCATGGCGTTTCCCAATTTTTGATTCTGCGATGTTGCTTATCCAAAGCAGCCATTACATTGGCCTTCAAACCAGTAACACCCGGAATTTGAATTTCAAGACCTCCGTTTGTCTGGATATAATCCCTTTTATCATTGTTAAAACCAGTAGTATTGGTTGTGATCACTGCAGGGTTCTGACCATTCTCAATATCAGGACCTGGTCTTCCATCCGGCCAGATCGCAATTTCGGTTGGTTTTCCACGCATCAGCATACGGAAAATAGCGCCAGCTCCATTGCCACCACTCGGGAAGTGACGGAACTCTTCTCTCAGCGTTACACCCAGATTGGCCTTCACATATTTGTTAATTTTGGCATCCAGATTAATACGCAAATCATATTGCTTGTAACCTGTTGCGGAATTGATGTAGTAGCCACCCTGATTGATGTGTCCCAATGAAGCAAGATACTGCACGTTCTCGCTACCACCCGTAAGCTGTACGCTGTGGCGTTGCTGAGGTGCCCAGTTACGAAGTACTGATCCGTACCAGTCGGTATTCGGGTGTAATAATGGGTCACTACCATCCCGGAACTTTTGCATATCTTCAGGCTTGAAGACTGCGCTTACAACACTTCCATTGTCAGTTCTCGTGTATTGTCCGGTGGAGTTAAACCCTTGAAGTGCACCATTCCATTGTCCTACAGGCAGGTTGTCATAAATCTGCAATTCGTTTCTGATTGTGGCATACTCAGCTGCATTAGACATCTGAGGCGTACGTGTGGGCTGACTTACCCCGAAATTCATATCATAAGACAACTGAGGTTTTCCTGATTTACCACGTTTTGTTGTAATCAAAATAACCCCATTCCCTGCACGGGATCCGTAAATCGCAGCAGCAGCATCTTTAAGAACTGATATACTTTCAATGTCTGCAGGATTGATTCGATCCAAACCACCACTACGGTTAGGAACACCATCCACTACAATCAGTGCATTACTGTTTCCCAGAGAGTTGGTACCACGAATACGGATGGCAGAGCCGTCATATCCCGGCTCACCACTACTCTGCACTGCAGAAATACCTGGCAAACGACCACCCAATGTATTGGAAAGGTTAGCAGCTGGTGCCTTTTCAAGTTCTGTTCCTTTTACTGCTGTTACAGATCCGGTCAACGTTGCCTTTTTTGCTGTACCATACCCTACTACAACCACTTCACTCAGTGATTTTACGTCTGAGGCAAGGGTAACATCGATGGTGGACTTACTTGCAATTGCAATTTCCTGTGTCAGATAGCCGATATAGGAAAAAATCAAAATACTGTTATCATTAGGCGCATTCACTGTGTAGTTACCTTCAATATCAGTAACAGTTCCGGAGGTGGTTCCTTTCACAACAACACTTACGCCAGGCAGCCCTTGCCCCTGGTCATCTTTCACAACTCCTTTGATGGCATTCTGAGCATAGGCTCCGACTACTGTCATCAGGATGAGTAAGAGAGAAAAAACATATCGCGCTGAATCACGACATGTCCATCTGGTA
>DASYHR010000802.1:0-7561 GCA_035998385.1 Dyadobacter sp.
AAAGCAAGGTGGTAAGCAGGAACATTGCCTTGTTACTTTCACCGAATACACCGAGTGTTTCCAGCCTGGACAAGCCCAGCAGTATAATGAAAACGATCATTCCCGACAAATACCAAAACCTTGGCAAGGTGGTAATAGAAGCAAGTAAAACTGAAAGTCCGGTGAGTGCAAACAACCAGAAGATACCAACAGTAACGGGATCGGTTTCCATTACCGAAGCAATGAAGTTTTCGGTAACCAGCTGAGACGGAACAGATACGCCATATTGCCACTGCCCGATCCGGAAGATATCTACCACGGTGGAGATTTCAGAAACCTCGCTCAGTACATTCCAGCGAATCACATTAGCGAGCGGGTTGAAACCCTTCAGAATAAAAAACAAAATGGCAAAAAACACGATCAGCAAGGAGGCGACGGCAGCCCGGCGCTCGGAGGTTGACCATACTCTCCAGAAAAAGAGTTCCTTCATACAGTTGGTTTAAACCGGATTAAAAATTAGCAGACGCAAGATTACTGCGTTTTTCTATAAAGATTGAAATTATAACGTTGCAGCCTGCAAAAAACGTAAAATCAGATGCGGTTCACTTTCAAAAAGTGGGTATACAGGCTCTGAAGTAGTGCAGGTCTACAAAAAACACGTCTCAAAAAGTTCCATGAAAAATTCCTGGAATGCTCTTTTCTGAAAATTTGAATACGGTTTTAAATAAAAAAGGGTGTTTTTCTAAAAAATATCCTATAAATCAGGGGTGCAACTATTGGTACTGACCAAATTATCTCCTACTTTTGCGGTCTGAAAATAACCTCATCGAAGATAATCTAAATCATATTAATGGCAAACGCAACAAATACAGGAAAAATTACACAGGTAATTGGACCAGTTGTAGACGTATCGTTTGAAGACGCCGGACGCATCCCTGCTATTCTTGATGCGTTAGAAGTCATCAAAACAAACGGTCAAAGAGTTATTCTTGAGTGCCAGCAGCACTTGGGAGAAGACAGAGTTCGTACGATCGCTATGGATAGTACTGAAGGTATGCAGCGTGGTATGGTAGTTACTCCGTTGGGGGCTCCTATCCAGATGCCTACCGGAGAAGCTATCAAAGGTCGTTTGTTCAACGTTGTAGGTGAGGCAATTGATGGCCTTACACCGGTTGACAAAACGGGCAATGGTATTTCTATTCACCGTGCAGCTCCAAAGTTTGAAGACCTGGCTACATCTACCGAGATCCTTTTCACAGGTATCAAAGTAATCGACTTGCTTGCTCCTTATGTAAAGGGTGGTAAAATCGGTTTGTTCGGTGGTGCCGGTGTTGGTAAAACCGTATTGATCCAGGAATTGATCAACAACATCGCGAAAGCTTATGCAGGTCTTTCTGTATTTGCAGGTGTTGGAGAGCGTACCCGCGAAGGAAATGACCTGATGCGTGAGATGATCGAAGCTGGTATTATCAAATACGGCGACGAATTCAAACACAGCCTTGAAGAAGGTGGATGGGATATTTCAAAAGTGGATTACAACTCATTGAAAGAATCTCAGGCAACATTCGTTTTCGGACAAATGAACGAGCCTCCTGGAGCACGTGCACGTGTGGCACTTTCGGGACTTACGATGGCGGAATACTTCCGTGATGGTGATGGCGAAGGTCAGGGACGTGATATTCTTTTCTTTATTGATAACATCTTCCGTTTTACACAAGCAGGTTCAGAAGTATCGGCCCTTTTGGGACGTATGCCATCTGCGGTAGGTTACCAGCCTACGCTTGCTACTGAAATGGGTCAGATGCAGGAAAGGATTACATCTACCAAGCGTGGATCTATCACTTCTGTACAGGCTGTTTACGTACCTGCGGATGACTTGACTGACCCGGCTCCTGCTACAACGTTTGCTCACTTAGATGCAACGACTGTACTCAGCCGTAAAGTTTCTGAAAAAGGTATCTACCCTGCTGTGGATCCATTGGATTCTACATCACGTATTTTGAATGCTGAAACATTGGGTGACGCTCACTACGATTGCGCACAACGTGTTAAAAACATTCTTCAGCGTTACAAAGAATTGCAGGATATTATTGCGATTTTGGGTATGGAAGAACTTTCTGACGACGATAAGCTTGTGGTATCACGTGCACGTCGTGTAGAGCGTTTCCTTTCTCAGCCATTCTTCGTAGCAGAGCAGTTCACAGGTTTGAAAGGAACATTGGTTGATATCAATGATACGATCAAAGGTTTCAACCTGATTATGGACGGAAATTATGACCACCTTCCTGAGATGGCTTTCAACCTTGTTGGAACTATCGAAGATGCGCAGGCAAAAGGTGAAAAAATGCTTGCAGAAGCTGCCAACAGATCATAAGTGTAAAAATAGTTAATGGGTTTAGGAGTTGCGTTTACTCCAAAACTCTCAAACTCATAAACTCATAAACTTTTACAAATGCATTTAGATATTATTACACCTGATAAAAAGGTATTTAACGGCGAAGCAACTGCTGTTACTCTACCAGGTACGGAAGGACAGTTTCAGATTCTGAACCGTCACGCTCCGTTGGTAAGCACATTGGGTAAAGGAGAAGTTGTAGTGGATGTAAGCGGCGTAAAGCAAACTTACACGATCGACGGCGGAGTAGTAGAAGTGCTTAACAACAAGGTGTTGGTTTTGGCTGAAGCCATTCTATAACCGGATATATTGATCTTGAAAAACCCGGAGCTACGTAAGTGGCTTCGGGTTTTTTTTGTGGGATTTACATAGTTAATTAATTGCGAATTAATGCATTATGAATTGTCCGTTTTTTGCTAAACTAAATTTGAGTAATTTGCTTTAAACTAGTACCTGGTTAGGGTATTTACCATTTTTGCGCATGTCCATTAAAATTCCATTTATTGAAAGTGAATCATAGATCAATATTTATATGATGAAAATCCACGTCCCTGGGTTATAGGGTTCAGTGGAGGAAAAGATTCAACCCTACTTTTACAGCTGATCTGGAATGCGTTGAAGAGAATACCTGAGCAGACCAGAACAAGAGAAATATATGTAGTTTGTAACGATACATTTGTTGAAAATCCAAGGATCGTAAAATTTATTGAATCGACCTTAAAGAAAATTGAAATTTCCGCTGTCGAGCAAGGCCTACCTATTCGTGTGCAGCGTACCACACCGAGGTTGGAAGATACATTTTGGGTAAACCTGATAGGAAAAGGATATACTATCACCCACCAATCTCCATCAGCAACACCACCGCTCCATCCGATAGTGCTTCAAATTCCACTTCTTCCAGCTCCCATAATGAGAGTGCGTCGCCTTTTTCCAGTAGTCGGTTCTGTACTTCAAAGGCGCCGTTAATGATATAGGCAAAGACAATTTTTTTAGGATTCTTCAGAGCATACACACCTTCTTCTCTGCCATTGTACTGCCCGATTACTGCGCTGACTGACCGGCTTGAATTTGTAAATGCAGGTAGTAAGGTATTGAGTTCGCCGACCGAAAAATGGTGAATGGGTAATCCATCGAACATATTGTTCCTGTCATCGGCTGATAAATCTGGCCGGATATGGATCTGCAAAAAACGGATGGTTTCAGTAGGATAGGGGTTTGCTATTTTGAAATCACTCTCGGGAAATTCGAAAAAGCGGAAGGTTTCTCCAATACTCAAAAAAACAGAATCATTACCTGCAGAGATCAACTCCAGCCCACCAATAATGGGCAACAGAATGATTTCTGTAAGTTCATCGGTTTTGATCTCAATGCATTGTCCGGCTTCTAAAATTACCTCACTGAATGAGATCACATTGCCAATTGATCCTCTGCCTTTGAGCGTATCATAGGAACGAAAGCCTTCGTTTATCGTCTCTGCTCTCAGGGTTTGCAGATATATCTGAGCGGGTGACTGGATGATCATAGCTTTAGAGGTTGATACTGGTATAGTGCGAAATGCTTAAATATGAGCTCATTGCTATAAGTTCTGTCTCTACCTGTTCACCACTACGAAGCTTTTCGGAGTTAGTTGCAGAAGTGATCAGCATGTGATTACCTATAAATTCCAGCCATAACACCGGATCGCTGTAAAACGAAATCGCAATCCGGTGCTGTGCCTTGTCCTTCAGATGTGACGAAAGAATTTCAAACTTAAAATCATGGAATGGCAGACATGGTAATCCCAATGCATTCTGTACATCAGGCATGACGTCGCCCAGGTGACGGACATACCCTATTGCTGCCGTACTAACCAGATAATGTAATTGAATAGCATCGGGAATATGGTCAGCCAGTTCCGCGAAAGTGGTATACTTCCCCTCCGGATCCAGCCTCTGCGCCTGCATGTAAAACTCAAGGTGGGTGGCATCGCATACGGCTTTCTCCCACCCTGTCCGGGCGTTCACATCAATGACTTTGCGGTAACAAAAACGGATGGACTTCATAGGCGGCTTTCGGCAGTCGGCGATCAGCTTTCGACTACCTTTATGTTTGAAATATTGTTAGCGAAGATATCTGGCGACATGGATTTAGGCGGGAGTCTGGCTGCCGACAGGCAACTGCCGCTGCGCTCCTCCCCTACCCGCTCACTACTATTGTATGTGTGAGCTCAAATGCTGTGGAAACTGACCCGGTTACTGTAGACATTTCTGTCGAAGTTCCGTCTCCGAACACGTTGTCTCTGGCGTTGCTGGTGTCTGCCTGGCCATGACTTTTGTACACGCCCTGGGCATATACCAGCGCACTGATGGCTTCCGGAAATGCAATTTGAGTTACCAGTAACGACGTCCCGCCAGCATTGTAAATGTGTACATGAATATGTGGCGCACGACCGGAATACCAGCCGGGATAGATACTTGTGAAGGTAACTAGTCCATTGGTATCTGTAGTTTGTCTGCCCCTCAGAAAATTAACACTCTGATAGTTGGTTGACTGCATCCCGGAACCTCCATATTGAGAATAATTACCACCTGCATCGCAATGCCAGATATCCACCAGGGCTCCGGCAAGAGCATCGCAATTGTTGTTTTTGTTCTGAATGGAAATTTTAACCGTCAGTTTATTGCCTTGTCTGTCGGATGTAATGTCGTTCAAAACATAACTTCCCGGCACTTTGGTAGGAAAGGGGCCGGCAGTTTCGGTGGCAGTGATGGTGCAGGTTCCGTCTCCGGTTGAGGTTCCTGTTTCCGTAGCGGTATCCACCGGATCAACCGATTTGTTGGAGCAACTAACAATAGCAGCAAACCCAAGTGCTGAAAAACCTCTCTTTAAAAATTCTTTGCGTTCCATCTGTTTTCGTGTTCAAGGTGTATTTACTTATCATATCGAAACGGATGACTTTCTTGTTGCAGGGATGGCGGAGTTTACCGGTAAACAGGACTTTTGTATCGGTAAACCGGTAAAAATATTACTGCCTTTTCCATTTTTCTATGAAGCCCAGATAGGTTTCACTCACAGGAATTTCTTTACCGGATTGCAGACTGATTTTTTTATTTACAATGGAATGAATTTGTTTCTCCCCCACTATAAAGCTGCGGTGCACTCTGCTGAAACCTGATTCCGGAAGTTTTTCAAGGATTGTTTTTAATGACATAAGTGTAAGCACGGGGCGATTGGTATCAACCAGGAAAATCTTGATATAATCTTCCATTGATTCAATGTATTCGATTTGTGCCGGATCGATACGAATCATTTTATATTCGGATCGCACCATGAAAGGCTCCGGTATTAGATTGCGCAAATGAAACTGCTCTTGAGCACGGGCAACTGCTTTGTGAAACCGTTCCGGAGAAATAGGTTTGAGCAGATAATCAATTGCCGCCAGCTCAAATCCAATGTGTGCATATTTCTGATGCGCGGTTGTAAAAATGACCATGGGTTTATTTTCCATAGCAGCCACCAGATCCAATCCGGATATATCCGGCATATTGATATCAATAAAAAGTAAATCCACCCGGTGCTGTTTGAGATATGCAGCTCCTTCTAACGCATCGTCAAAAGTTTGCAACAAGTTCAGTTCCGGAATTGCAGAGATATAGTTTCTCAGTAAGTCCAAAGCCAGCGGTTCATCATCTATAGCAATACACTTCATTTTTTCTCCGGATTGAAATTGAGTTGGAGCACAACTTCGAAAAAGCGGTTGTCATTTCGAATTTCCAAATTGTACCGATCAGGATAGAGCAGCTGCAAACGTTTTTCGGAATTTGCAATTCCGACACCTTCCCTGTCCGTTTCCGGCATGGTTTCGAAGATTTGGTTACGGCACGAGAATGCTATAGCGTGGCCTGTTGCCAGGATTTTTATCTCTATCAAATTCTCGTAGCGGTTACTGATACCATATTTGAACGCATTTTCGACAAAACTGATGAAAATCAGAGGTGCTATCAGCTGATTTTCAGCACTTCCCTGCACCTCAAAATCAACCTTACTTTTAGCGTTCAAACGGAGCCTCTGAAGATCAATATAATTCTCTAAACAGCGTATTTCATCCTGAAGAGGTACAAAGTCGGCTGAGGCCTCCTCGGTGATGTACCGGAGCAGTTGTGAGAGCTTCAAAATGCTTTCAGCTGTATGATCACTTTTGACAATGGCAAGAGAATAGATATTATTAAGTGTGTTAAATAAAAAATGAGGATTGATCTGCGCTTTGAGAAAAGAAAGCTCGGCCTTCGCTTTTTCAGTTTCTGAAATCATCATCTTTTGTTCAGATAACCTCCACTGTGCCGACAACTTCACCGCCATGGCAATTGCCCATACGATCAGGAAAAGAACCAGACTGATGTAATCGACAGCGGGAAGATCAATTCCGGGAGCTGGCGGCCGCCTGTGAGCTGGTTCATGATTTGTGAAACCATCCCGCGGCGATGTTTCATAAGCGGAATTTGGTGGCCGTTCAGGTGAGAATGTTTCGGGATGATGCAGCTCAGGGCGATGTCTTTCTGAATCGGGCTGAAATCGTTGAAATAACAGATTTTCAAAAGGTTTAAAATAAAAGAATAATAAAAAAGTGACGACAAAAACGCCCGAATAGATAGTGTACTTCTTTGTAAAAAAGAGCCTGGGAATCAGCAAAAGGGTATTGCCATAATAGACAGTCAGATAAATCAACATAAATACCCAGAAAGGCACTGATGTAAACATGGAGCGCATTACGCCGGGATCAAGCTCACGCGAAATAATCGTGATAGGAAAAATGGCAAACAGAAGCCATGCTGATAAATGAATAAACCAATGGTTTCTTAGTATGAGCATGACCTGCAGATTATATGGTATCGAAATAGCAGACGAATATATCATTTACAGAAACAAAAAGTTTTACTATTTTGGTTGATCTAACTCATTTACAATATGGCCCGGGCAGCGGCAAAAACTGAACTTTTCAAAATTCTTGGTGTGGGATTTGGTGTGGCCGTAACGGTGGGAGGAACAATAGGTACCGGTATTCTCCGTAAGCCCGGACCCATCGCCGAACAACTGGGCTCTCCCCTGCTGATCATGACGTTGTGGCTGGCAGTAAGTCTGTACGCTTTTTTGGGAACTCTTTGTACAATTGAGCTGGGGACCTCGGTTCCCAAAGCGGGTGCGTGGTAT
>DASYHR010000821.1:0-2053 GCA_035998385.1 Dyadobacter sp.
GGGCTGCCTGTATTACCGTTTTTCATGGTACGGGGCGCTTTCTCCACACGACTGGCATGAGTTTTGGTTATCTTACTAAATAATGAAAGAGGTATATTTTAACTTGGAAATGCAATATGAATCTACGATCATCGACGGAGAAATTCTCTATCTTCCTGGCTGAAGATGACCATGATGATGTTTACTTGTTCCATAACGCACTTGGTAGAATGGAAGTGAATCATCAGTTGAAAGTATTTGGAAACGGACTGGAGCTCATGCAGGCACTGGAAGACATGACAGCCGCGTTACCAGATCTCATTTTTATAGATATCAACATGCCCGTGAAAAACGGATTGGACGCTTTGAGGGAGATCCGGCAGCAGCATTCGGCTAAATTACCTGTATTTCTTTTCTCAACTACCGAGGATCGGGTTACGGTGGAGCAGGCGCGAAAACTGGGAGCCACAGGGTATTTGTCAAAGCCAAAGTCGATTCGTGATCTGGAGGACCTCCTGATCAAAGTACTTTCAGTAAACTGGCAGTCACGTTCGATACATGACTTTTATGTACACTTGCAGGCTATTGACCTGGCTCAGAAAGTATAATATGCTGTATCAATAGCATTAGCCAAAGCATTTCCTGCTGATGCTAATGCTATCAAATTATATTGACATACGTTGGTGTATGTAAGGCAGTACCTGTTCTCCGAATGCCTCAATAAATTTTGATTGTTCCTTATTGACATTGTGAAGATAAAGTTGCGAAACACCGGCATCAATATCGTCCATCAACCACTGCAAATGTTGGTCCGTACTGTCTGATATCCTCACAGATGGTAACAGATCTTCAGGTTTCACCATTTCGCCTGCCGCATCAAATCCTTGCGGCGACCTGATATCCGAAAGCAATGCTGAGCTGAACACGTTGTTTTTCCACTGCTCATGTGCTCCTGCCAGTGCTTGCTCATACGTTGCATCATAAGAAAGTTGCACTTTCAGGTATACGGGTTTTCCTTCTCCGCCGCCTTCATGAAAAGCAGCAACAATCCGCCGGAGTTGTTCGGGATTTCGGGATGTGGTGATCATGCCGTCTGCCCAGCTGCCCACCCACCTTGCAGTTGGTTCCGTTATCGCAGCTCCGATAACGGAAGGTATATAATCTGGTCGGGTATAGAGTTTCGCGTCACTAATCTGTACATGACCTGAATGCGTGACTGTTTCGCCCCGCCAGAGTGCCCGCATAATGTCTACGCTTTCTTTTAACCTTTCATTCCGATGCTGTTTGAGAGGCCATTTTCTGCCGTCCACATGTTCATTTAAAAACTGCCCGCTTCCTGTTGCAATCCAAAACCTGCCAGGGTTCATTTCACAAAGAGTTGCCACTGCCTGCGCGATAATCGCCGGGTGGTATCTCTGGCCGGGAGCATTGACGATGCCGAAATCCATTGTCGTAGCCTGCATAGCTGCCCCAAGCCAGCTCCAGGCAAAACCGCTTTCACCCTGCGACTCGCTCCATGGATAAAAATGATCCGAACTTAAAGCATTGGTAAACCCTGCTTGTTGCGCTTGCTGAACCAGTTGCAGTAAGGTGCTTGGCTTAAATTGTTCGTGTGATACGTGATAGCCAACTTTTATTTGCTTCATAGACTGATTAGTTGAGTAGCGGGCTTTACTTAACGTTTCGTAAACCCGGGATTTGTAGAATTGATTTGATGCTTGTAGCTATCGTCCTGACTAAAATCTCGCCTGGCCCACGCCAAAGTCTTAGTTTTCTTTGAACTTGAATTTCAAAAAAAGCATCGCGATGTTCAGGCCGATCGTGAATATATTGGTGGCGATAATCGGGGTGTCATTTTTATCAAATCCATAATATACCCACAGCGCATTACCAGTAAGTAAGACAATGAACATCATGGTAGACACCTCGCTTGCTTTCTTCTTTTTGACGGTCGCAACCAGTTGAGGAATCACTACCGAAGAAGTACAAATACCCGCCGCGAGTCCAAGAATTTCAATAAAGTCCATATAGTTAGATTTGATCCCATCTGATAGATAGCCATTGACAGGTCATG
>DASYHR010000823.1:0-1940 GCA_035998385.1 Dyadobacter sp.
GTACCACCGTATTTTTTTGTAGTTGAGCCATCTTCCTGCAGAAAGGCATCGAATATCTTAGCTTGTTTTTCTTCTCTGATTCCAATTCCCGTATCTCTGACGAAAAAACGGCAGGTGATATCACTATGGAGCTCGGGCTGATAATTCAGAATTTCAATTTTGAGCTCAATTTCTCCGCTTTCAGTGAATTTTGCCGCATTGCTAAGCAAATTGATGAGTACCTGTTTCAGCCTGATTTCATCAATCCAAACAAAACGCGGGAGATCGGCGGGAATGTTCAGCAACATCTCCAAACCTTTGTTTTGAACAGGAAATGAGATGATATCTGCAGACTGCGAAGAAATATCGTAGATATCACATTTGTCGATTTCCAGTTCGAGTTTGCCAGCTTCAATTTTGGAAAAATCGAGAATATCATTGATGATGCTTAAGAGCGCGTTAGCTGACTGGTTCACAATCGTCAGATATTGCTTTTGGGTATCTGTCATGTTAGTTTTCAACACAAGGTCAGTAAACCCTATAATCCCGTTCAAGGGTGTGCGGATTTCATGACTCATGTTGGCAAGGAATTCCGATTTGGCAATACTCGCCTGTTCCGACTGAATTTTGGCTTGTTTCAGCTCCATCCGGCCCAAAGTGGCCTCTGTGATGTCTTCGGTAAACATCATGATACCGCCTACCGACCCATCGTACTGGTACCACGGGCGTACTTCCCACTTCAGGTATTGATCCGTTTGCCAGTTTGGTGGGCGCCAAAGCTCTTCATCACATGATAAGGTTTCCCCATTCAATGCGTTTTGATGATGGTCTTTCCATTTATCTCCTATGTTGGGGAAAATTGAATAATGTGAAACACCGATAATATCTGTATCTTCTAATCTGTATTCTTCAATCCATTTCCTGCTCACTGCCAGATACCTGATATCTTTGTCAAACATCGCAACGGCAGCAGGTGCATGCTCAACAAAGGCGAGCAAACGAGCCTTTTCATTAAAGAGTTGTTGTTCTGCTTCCTTTCTGGCAGTCAGATCAGTTGCTACGCCAAGATAACCAATCACTTCATCGTTGTGGTCCCGGATCGTTGTGGATACCAGCGTGACGGGTTTGAGTTCTCCGCTTTTGGTTCGATAAGTCCATTCGCGCACTTCCGATTTGTTGATCTCCGCTTTGTGCACGAATATTCTGAAGCCTTCTATTGGGAATCCATACTCGCGGGTCAGTTCTTCGGATCGCATCTGCATTTCCGAAGGCAGGTGCAATATGGCGGGCTGATTAATTCCAACCATATCTTCTGCAGTGTAGCCTAATAACTTTTCCGCACCTTTGTTAAATACTGTAATCAGGCCATTCGTATCCGTCGCTAAAATACTGACTTCTGATGCGGCATTTAATACATCGTCCAGCAGTTTCTGAGAATTGGCAGTAGCTAGCTCAGCACGCTTTTTCTCATCAATATCCTGATACATACCATATAGCTTCAAACCCTTCTTGGTATCAGATTCAGCGTGGCCGATTGTCCGTAGCCATTTACTTTCTCCGGTGTGCGTGGTTATTTCCAGTTCTAAATCGTAACTCGTTTGTTTATCTATCGCAGTCTGAACGGCATCTGTTATTTTTTTGAGCGTTTCTTCATGCTGGTATAGATGCCTGATACTGTCGAGGTTGGGCATGTAATCCGGATCGACGCCTAATATAGATTTCGTTACATCAGACCAATAGACCTGATAATTACTCATGTCGACTTCCCATCCACCCACACGGGCCATCTGGCTGGTCTGTACAAGCATGTCCTGCACTTTCGCTAATTTTTTCGCGAGTTTCTGACTATCAGTGACATCTGTAGAATTACCTACAATATGCTGTCTGCCATCATCGGTAGTCACAAGAATGTTTTGAAAGTTCCAGATTCTGTATGATCCATCACGGTGCCTGGTTGTCAT
>DASYHR010000844.1:0-3651 GCA_035998385.1 Dyadobacter sp.
ACCGGTATGTTTCTGAAATTCTTCCACGGTAAGGATCTGTTCATTGCGGATCAATAAATGTAATCCAATGAAAAAATACGACACAGGCAGTTTGCTGCCTTCCAGTAGGGTTCCGCTCTGTAACGTTGTCCTGAACTTACACTTCTTACACTGAAACTGCTGCTTGGAAGCCAGCCAATAGTGGTCTTTGCAGCCACACTTTTTGCAGGCTATCCCTTTTCTCAATCGATACTCCCGGAATGCTTCAAGAGCAAGTTCCTCATTTTTGTAGACATTAATCAAATCGTTGGTAAGCATGGTTGGTGTGTCTCATTACTCATGCCTCAAAAGTAATG
The DNA here is from genome assembly GCA_035998385.1 of Dyadobacter sp. Lineage (GTDB taxonomy): Bacteria > Bacteroidota > Bacteroidia > Cytophagales > Spirosomataceae > Dyadobacter. The sequence continues at coordinate 336 of DASYHR010000844.1, forward strand.
AGATATTTTTACAAATACATATACTCTATCGAATTAGTATACAAATTCTGGTGGTACATTTCCCGATTCCTTATCCTATGAAATCTAGTAAGGTTATAGAGAATTTTACGGAATTTTATTTTGCAAACAACAAAATGATATTTTATTTATTCTGTGAAATATCTTAATTATTTAGATTTTAGCTCTTTTGGCGTCTATCCACAACGTTCCGGTTTCAACATGCAGAAACGGAGGTGGTACAATGCCTTTCCTTTGAAAAGCAGGATCAAGCAAACCAATATTTTTGCAGGGCAACACCGGTATTTTAGCTTTTAATTAAGTACAGCATACAGGAGTACAACCAAACAAACCAATATTAAAATGCCCAAATTGAACGAAAAGCAGACCGCGCTTGGCGATGTAGCAGCCAGGCAGTTGGCCATTGCAACGCGGACGGTACCACAAATGGTATCCATTACTCCGCGTTGGCTCACGCATCTTTTGAACTGGATTCCTGTTGAATCAGGCGTTTACAGATTGAACAAGGTTAAAGAAGGCAGCCGTGCCGAAGTGGATTGTTCGGGTCGTGATGAGCGCGAATTGCCACATACGTTTATCGATTATGTTGAAAATCCAAGAGAGTACAACCTCAATGCAGTGAACACTGTGCTGGATGTCCATACACGGGTTTCGGATTTGTACAGCAAGCCGTATAATCAGATCAGTGAGCAGTTACGCCTTACGATTGAAAGTATCAAGGAGCGTCAGGAAAGCGAGCTGATCAACAATGAAGAATATGGTCTGCTGCACAGCATTGCTGATTCGCAGCGTATTAAAACGCGTATCGGTCCTCCTACACCAGACGATTTCGACGAGCTGATCTCAAAAGTCTGGAAAGAACCCGGTTTCTTTTTGTTGCATCCACAGGCAATTGCAGCATTTGGCCGTGAGTGTACACGCAAAGGCGTACCACCTCCAACGGTTTCTATTTTCGGTTCACAGTTCATCACGTGGAGAGGTATTCCGCTTTTCCCTTCTGATAAATTACCGATCGAAAACGGCAAAACGAAAGTGATTTTAATGCGTACAGGTGAAAGCCGTCAGGGTGTGGTCGGATTATATCAGCCGGGCTTGCCGGGTGAGCAGTCACCAGGACTTTCGGTTCGCTTTATGGGGATCAACGACAAGGCCATTGCATCTTATCTTGTATCACTGTATTGCTCTCTGGCTGTGTTGGTGGACGACGCCATTGCCGTGCTGGAAGATGTCGAAATCGGAAACTACCATGAGTATAAATATTGATCAGATACCGTCCGGGGAAAGTATAAGCGGTATACCTGATGTGGCAGAACTGGAAAAGCTGGCTAATGAGCTTTTCTCTTTGATGCCCAACGAGGTACCTGCGGCTAATTTTTCTCCTGACCTGGCAGATCACCCACGGCTCAGCAAGGCGCTGAACCTGGTTCATGATAAACTGCCTTCGCTGTTTGCCAATGGAAACGGATTTAGTGTGAACGACCCGCAAACGAGTCTGCCGGATCCGCATTTCCCGGCGAACAGCGCGCCGGTATCCGGACTGGGTGTTTCTCCTTCCGGGTTCTCGGGTTCCAATGCCATCAATCTGAATAGTTTTCAGGCGGAGGATAACAATTTCTTTAAACCTACATTGTCGTCGGCTCAGCCTGCGTCAACCTCACCGGCTTCGGGTGGTATTTCGCCATCTGCGGTGAATCAGCGAAATGCAGTGGATTTGAGCAATCCGCAAACGGGTTTTCACGATCCGCATGTGGGTGTTCCTGCCGCTTCATCTGCAGGTTTCGGACAGGTTCCGCAATCGGTGGCGGGCAGTGGCATCTCACCTTCGGTGCTTCCGGGGCAATCCAATGCTTTCGGGGGCGACCTCACTCATATCCTGTCTTCCATCCCTGTTTTCAGAAATGAAGCGCAATTGCCGTTGCATGCAGGGTCAGCCGGAAGTCAGTATTACTTCCTATCGGGTGCTGGTTTCGGTGGATTTGATTCATACACCAGTGGTCGCGGTTTTGATTCACAAACTGGTTCAAAAGCCCTGCCGATTGTACGGGATGCAGCAGGTAATGTTTTTGATGTGGAGCGGGTGAAACGCGATTTTCCTGTTTTTCAGGAGAAAGTGAACGGGCATCCGCTGGTGTGGCTGGACAATGCCGCTACCACGCAGAAACCGAAACAGGTGATTGACCGCATTGTCTACTTTTACGAGCATGAAAACTCGAATATTCACCGGGCGGCGCATGAACTTGCAGCCAGAGCTACGGATGCGTACGAGGGAGCGCGGGAGAAATCCAGAGCGTTTCTGAATGCACGGTCTGTGAATGAGATCATTTTCGTGCGCGGTGCGACGGAGGCGATTAACCTGGTTGCTAAAACCTGGGGAGCGCAAAACCTGAACGCGGGTGATGAAATCATCGTGAGTAATCTGGAGCACCATGCCAATATTGTTCCCTGGCAACAGTTGGCTGCAAAAAAAGGATTGAAAATCCGTGTGATTCCGGTAGACGACGACGGACAGATTCTTTTGAGTGAATATGCCAAATTGCTTAATTCGAGAACCAAGCTGGTGTCATTTACACAGGTTTCAAATGCGTTGGGTACCGTTACACCTGCCAAACAAATTGTTGAAATGGCTCATCTGGCTGGAGCCAAGGTGTTGGTAGACGGCGCACAATCTGTTTCACACATGCGTTCGGACGTGCAGGCGCTCAATTGCGATTGGTTCGTTTTTTCGGGGCATAAGGTATTCGGACCTACGGGAATAGGAGTGCTTTATGGCAAGGAAGATTTGCTGAACCAAACGGATCCGTGGCAGGGTGGGGGTAATATGATCAAGGATGTAACTTTTGAATATACCCAGTTCCATAATGCGCCCAACAGATTTGAAGCAGGTACCGGTAATATCGCCGATGCGGTAGGGCTGGGTGCGGCGATTGATTATGTCAATAAAATCGGCATTGATGTGATTCATGATTATGAGCATCATTTGCTGGTTTATGCAACAGGCTTGCTGAAGGATATACCGGGCTTACGATTGATCGGTACGGCTCAAAACAAAGCATCGGTGATGTCTTTTGTTTTTGACAAATACCAGACGGAAGAGGTCGGTGCAGAACTGAATAAGGTGGGTATTGCAGTACGGTCGGGTCACCATTGTGCGCAACCTATTTTAAGAAGATTCGGAGTGGAAACAACAGTTCGTCCCTCACTGGCGTTTTATAATACCTGTGCGGATGTGGACCTGCTTGTTGATACTTTGTATAAGCTGAGGCACGCGAAGAAGTAACAGATTCAAGAGTATTAAAAT
>DASYHR010000850.1:0-4930 GCA_035998385.1 Dyadobacter sp.
TTATAAGACCCACACCCACATTGGCAACTTTGGTTGTGCTATTCAATCTCACGCCTTTATTCGAACCGGATTCTCCTTCTATTTACATCGAGTTAAACCAGTTCTTACTGCTCATTACACTCTCTATTCTCTTTTATTCAACATTGGAAAAAAGTCAGTTAAAGTGGTGGCTTGCACTGTTGGTCTTGTATGTAGGTATAGCCGGTCTTAACATTATCGTAAACGATAGCTTCTTCCTGCGCGTTGCTCTCATCCTTCTCAACGTATTCTCTATATATATTGCGGCACGTTTTTATCGCAAGAGCGAAGTAACGGGGGTTAAGTCAACTTTCATTAAACCTGCCATTATTACACATATTACTGTTGCCGCACTTTCTATTCTGCTTAATGTATTTGGCAGGTTAAGTCTGGCTAAGGCGCTCGGGATTACCGGAATCAGCAGTGTAATCCAACTATTAAGTCTGGCTGCTTTTATCCAGGTTTTGAGCGAAGCCATGGAACTCCACATGAAAGTGAGTGCGTGTTCAGGAGGATTATTTGCCAGAGTGAATTTCAACAAAAGCAGACATACTTTCAAGCAAGGTCTCACTTTCCTGGCCATCTGGGTTTGGGTTGTGGTATTTCTGATCAATCTAAATCTGCTTGGACCAGTTGGCCGTATCCTTAGCAGTGTTCTGGAAAAAGAGCGGGTATTCGGGAGCTTGAAATTTTCGTTTGAAAACGTACTATTCTTCTCTGTGATCGTCTGGCTCGCCAACTTGTTACAAAAAAATGTGGGCCTATTCTTCGGTGAGCAGGATGCGGACTTCTCCGGCGATAAAATTCAGAAAAGCACAAAATTGTCCCTTTTGCGTTTGGTCATATTTGTATTGGGGTTTCTTTTTGCAATAACGGTTTCAGGCGTGCCGCTTAGTAAAGTAACCGTTTTGCTCGGCGCATTGGGTGTTGGTATTGGTTTGGGTCTGCAGAACATCATCAACAATTTTGTGTCAGGAATTATTCTTATTTTCGAAAAGCCTTTTGGAATAGGCGACTTCATTGAACTCGCAGACAAAAAAGGTAAAGTACTGGAAATCGGCATCAGATCCAGTAAAATGCTGACCCAACAAGGATCAAGGGTGATTATTCCAAACGGGGACTTGCTGTCGGGACGGTTGGTGAATTACTCGACACACAATGCGCGCCTCAAAATAGAACTGCTGCTAAAAGTGCACGCAGAAAGCGACTTCGAGGTCGTGAAAAAGATTATCAATGAGATTGTCGGAAAAGGTGATGGAGTGGTTAAAAACGCACCCAGGGAAATTCTTTTCAACTCACTCGGAGCTGACAATATTGAAATCAAAACGCTGGTTTGGGTAAACGACGTGTATGCGGAAGCCGGATTCCGGAGCTACTTCCTGGAAAATGTATTACAAAGATTTCGTGAGAAGGGTATTAAACTGATGTAATCCAGCGCTGGATCTTCAAGCCTTCACCAGAGATTCTGTGGCAGACGGCATGGAAATGTAAAAACAAGTGCCGTTTCCCTGAATACTTTCGAACCAAATGCTGCCATTCTGAGCGGTAACATATTCGTGGCATAATAGTAGTCCAAGGCCTACCCCTTTTTCGCCGCCCGTACCAAACGTTGATTTCGCATTCAGTGAAAAAAGCTCATCCTGACGTTGTGGTGAGATACCGATTCCGGTATCCTGGATAGTGATAACACACTCCTCTCCCCTGCGCACAGAAGCAACTGTAACCCTGCCCTCCGGCGAAGTGAATTTGATGGCATTACCTACAAAGTTGCGCACCACCAACTGCATCATTTCCCGGTCGCCATAGATCATGTGATCCGACGCGAAATGATAATCCAGTAAAATTCCTTTTTGCGCTGCAGCCGCTTTTTCAAGCAACATTGTACCTTCCAGCAGTTCGGCCAGCAGAATATTTTCACTGCTGACGACGAGTCCATGCGCCTGCGATTTGGACCAGGCCAGCAATTTACCAAGCATGGAAAGGGTTTCTTTTGTAGAGCTCAATAAATCCTTTTTGATTTCAACACGTTCCAGTTCGTCCAGATCGAACCCGGATAAGAGCTCAAGGTAATTTTGAATGTTTGACAGCGGAGACCGTAAGTCATGCGCCACGATAGACATCAGCTTATTTTTCTGTGCATTTAGTCGCTCAAGTTCCTTGTTTTGAATGCTGATCTGCAAGTTTTTATATTCTATAGATCTGGACTTATCGATTGTAGACTGTTTCTCATTCTCATATGCCCTCCGGATGTAGTCAGCGCAAAAGTATGCCAGAATAGCGATCACGATATATGCCGAAATTTCATCAATGTATTTAGTGGGTCGATCGTTATAGGTATCAGGAACGAATTCAGGATAAAAATATTCAAAACTGTAGAGTCCTGCAACGATCAGTACGTTAATTGGAATCCATACCTTGTTCTGCTCTACAGGATTAATTGCAATAGTAATCAACAAGAAGAGAAGGAAAAACAGCGACGTGGGGCCATTTATTCCTGAGTTGAGAAAGTAGTTCAAAGTAAATAAACCTATACCTACAAAGTTGGCCAGGAAAATACTTATCCTTGTATGCCCTTGAAAACGGGATTGGTAATACAACGTTGCCGTCAGCGCCAACACGACGGCGCTCGCTATTGATACGGCCTCAAGTCCTACCAGGTAATTAAAGGGCACATTATAGGCCAGCCCTAGTATTGATATGAGGCATACCGAATGAAATATACGCGCATTGAGAGGGAACTGATCAGGATCTCCCGACAGCTTTATCCAGTATCTAAAGAATAGGGCTTTTACAGACAAAATGAGTCGTATTTTTGGTGCAAATATAGCTCGCATGACGACTTAATTTACGAAGAATGTAAAATATTTGTTCTTCCAATCGAAAAAATATTACACACATTATTCAATGTATTTCATTTTTCACGTAGTTCCTAACCTACTGAACGAGAGCTGGTAATAAAAACGCCAGCTAATTTAAAATGTGTCCGCTAGTAACGAAAAGTAACGTTCTTCGATGACGCGCATGTGATGTACAGGATGTCCCAAAATTACGAAGCCAAGTGCGAGTGCAGATATCTCGCTTTTGTACGCCAGGCCGGAACGAAGCAGCATAGTATTACTCATGCCGCGATACATAGCGATTGTTGAAGCTCTAACCAATCTGAATTCTTCCATCAGTTGCTCTAAGCCTATAGCTGAGGCATTCGTATTGGCAGCCAAAAGTTCCTCGTCATATCCCGGTAGAATTGTTTTATCGTTGCGGGAAAAACGAAGCGCCCTGTAAGCCATGATACGCTCATTGTCTATAACGTGCTGCAGTATGTCACTAACAGTCCATTTGCCTGGCTGATACACTTTGTCTCCTAATTTCACAAGTTTGTCAATGTCACTGAAGATATGGTCCGGTGTGAATTCTGCAAGAGCATCAAACAAATCAACATCATCCATCAGATTGATGTATCTGTCAAAGAACTCTGGCATCGGATTGATTTCTGCTTTTCTCATTGTGTCAGTCTTAAATTTATATAGATAGGCCACGGCGGCTACCTCGCTAAAATATGAAATAGAAGTCTAATCAGTTACATGGGGAATCTTTTAAAGCAATATTATGTCCTAAAAGAAAATAACCTATTACAATAGTCCTTATTTAACAAGCAATTTTCATATGAGCAAGTCAATAATCATAGTTGGAGCGGGACCTGGATTTAGTACAGGAGTAGCTGAAAAATTTGCCCGCGAAGGATATCAAATAGGTCTGATCAGCCGCAATGAACAAAAATTGAAGACCATGAGCGATGATCTGAGTGCGAAAGGATTTTCGGCTGCGTATGCTACGGCAGATGCGGGGAATCAAAACGAACTGGAACATGCTCTTTCCGAACTAAAAACGCGTTTAAGTGGTGTATCCGTTTTGCTTTATAATGCGGCTGTCCTCAAAAACAAAGATATATGGACAGAAACTCCCGATGGTTTGATTGAAGACTTCAAACTAAATGTTGCACATGCGTTGTTTAGCGCTCAGGTCCTGCACGATGATCTGAAAGAGAACAATGGTGCAGTGCTCTTTACAGGCGGTGGTTTGTCCAAAAATCCGAATCCTCAGTACGGGTCACTTGCACTGGGTAAAGCGGGCATTCTCAACCTGGCCATTCAGCTCAACAAGCGTTTGAAAAATGAAGGAATTTACGTGGGGACAATTACCATCAACGGATTCATCAGGCCTTACAGTCCTACGCATTCACCCGAAATCCTGGCCGATAAGCTTTGGAAGCTGTTTACGAACCGGACGGATGTGGAAATTCAGCACTAATATCAGAATCTGTAATTAGACGGATACAAACGTATGACAAATCGTTTGTATCCGTTTTTTATTGGCTATCTTGCCCCATTGACATAGTTGTTGACCTGTGTAGAAATGATTTTCCTACAATCTCCACTTACAAATGATCAGTAATGACGCCAGTGTGCTTGGATTACTTATGGTAATCCTGGCGGTGATATTTTATACAGCTTCACTCCCTGCAAAAGGCTGGCAAAAATTTTACAGCATCATTCCGCCTTTACTTCTATGCTATTTCATACCCGGATTACTTAATTCAATTGGTATAATTGACGGAAAAACATCAGAGTTATATCCTGTAGTTTCCCGCTACCTGTTGCCGGCATGCCTTGTTCTGTTTACCATTGGCATGGATTGGAAATCGCTGATCAACCTGGGTCCTCAGGCACTCATCGCCATGCTGGCAGGTACGGCTGGCATTATGATCGGCGGACCAGCGGCATTGTGGATTGTGGGAGCTATTCATCCTGAAACTGTAGCAGGAGAAGGAAGTGATGCCGTGTGGCGCGGACTCGCTACGATTGCGGGTAGCTGGATCGGTGGCGGCGCAAATCAAACTGCGCTGAAAGAAGTT
>DASYHR010000854.1:0-1863 GCA_035998385.1 Dyadobacter sp.
GTACCACCATTGTGCCACCACATCTGTTTACCAGAATTTTTGCCAGGCGCAAACAAGACCCAGGCCAACCCCTGATCCCGGTGCGTATCTGAGAACGCTTTTTGATGCGTTAGTTTGATGGCTTTTCCCAGCGTGTTATCAGGAGGTGATAAATTGGCTTTGGCATACAAAAGCAAGTCTTTTGCGGTGGATTTAATGACACCTGCTCCATTCATCGCATTCATATTTTTCCAATATTTGGCCTCCTCCCCTTTGCTGTAGCCTTTTGCCCATCTATCCGCATCCGTATCTTCGAAATTCACTTTTGTATCGTTCAAGTTCAAAGGGCGTATTAGCTGCTCAGTCAGGAGATTGTTGTAACTGGTCTTATAATATCTTTCCAGAATATTGCCCAGAATGCCAAAGCCGGTATTGGAATAATTAAAATTCGTGAACGGAATTGATTCGGGTTGGACATTGTACAAATACTGATAAAGCTTTTCCTGACTATAGGTTTCGTAACCTCCAAGTGACGAAAAGTTATTTGGCATTCTTGGCAAACCAGAAGTGTGGGTCAGCAGATGCCTGAAGGTCACCTCCACTCCGCCTCGTTGGAGCGTTGGAAGATTTGGCGGCAGGTAACTTCTTATTGGTGTTTCTATTCCTTTTTGCTCATTTAAAAGCATTTCGCCAATAGCAATCGCTGTAAAGGTTTTGGTAATGGAGCCTATTTCAAAAAAGGTATTTTCATTGGGAATAATCCCATTTCCCGGTGCAGTTTCACCGTATCCATAAAAAGTTGTCTTTCCGTTCTTTAAAATCCCTATCGACATTCCGGGAGAGTCCAGTTTCTCAAAATTGTCTGCAAAGGCCTTTTGCACGGCAGAATCCATTTTAGATTGAAGCGGATTGTTTGTCAGCATGGCCGGGGTAATCACTTTTGTTGTTTCCTGACATGCTATCAGGGCAACAACCAGAAAGATCGCTATAGCTCTCATCAGATTAAAAATTAAATGTCAGACCAACAGAGGATGATCTTTTGAAACCTAAAATACTTCCGTTGTAGCTTCTGTCTAACTTAATGAACGACAAACCTACATAGGGACTGATTGAAAAATGGTCTTTTTTAATCATCTTCCAACCAATTCTTCCTCTAAAAGATGGCGAAAGCTGCCCGCGAAATCTACCCTCGTTCACAAAATCTCCGTTGTCATTGTATTCGTAGCGGTCAAAAGCCAATTTGGTGAGTACATGGCTCAACCCCACGGATACGCCTAATTCGAACCTTTTAGAAGAATTGAGACCATATTCAACTGCGACGGTCTGCAATACACGCGTCTGTATTCCCGGATCCGAAATGTAGCCAATTTGCGGAGAGAGGCATACCTGATGCCTGCGATTACCGAGCATTTTCCAGGCATAGAAAACGTTAAATCCTTCTCTGCCACGACCCTGTTTGGTACCAGACACACCCAATCCATAAGATTTGAATTCTACACCAAACTTCTGTCGGCTGCCAATATCAATCTTTTCCTGTGCAAAGGATATCAGGCAACTATGCATCAAGATAGTACAGAGCGCAAGGCACTTACCTACATTTTTTATTTTCAAAAGAGTATCGTTTGCATGGAATCTTGAAGTGGCACAATTTGAAAACTTTATTTCGAATCAATACAATCCCTACATGAATATAATATTCCCAAAAAGAATTTAAGTGGCGTATCAAATACATTGATACCAACCTATATTGGATTCGCCTTATGCACTGCATCAGCCAAAATCCCCATGGCTCGTTCAATCTCCTCCTCATTCAAATTACCGAACCCCAACCTAATTCCGCTCCATCGTTCAGTCTGAAAAAGTAAAGTTTGAGGCAAATGGAGG
>DASYHR010000448.1:0-15022 GCA_035998385.1 Dyadobacter sp.
TTTTTTTGCAAAATGTATGTTCCAACAGTTTTTAAGCAAGCTAAGAAAGTACGAGATACGCATGCGAAAAGCCGTTACAAGTGAACGACACGGCAATTTTCATTCTGTGTTCAAAGGCTCCGGTCTCGAATTTGATGATCTGCGCCTGTATCAGTATGGGGACGACGTTCGTGCCATAGACTGGAATACATCCGCCAAAGGTCACGGTACATTTGTAAAGATCTTCAAAGAAGACAAAGAACAAACCGCCTTTTTTATGCTTGATGTGAGTGCCTCACAGCAGGTAGGCGAAGTGAAAAAACTCAAAATCGACATTGCCAAAGAGATTTGCGGCGTGCTCACGCTTTCTGCTATTCAGGAAGCCAGTCGCGTAGGGTTGCTCTGTTTTTCAGACAAAACCGAGCGCTATATCCGGCCATCGGATGGCATGAAACATGGATACAGTGTCGTTTCAGAATTGTATAAACTGGTGCCGGAATCGGTGCAGACTAATATTGCCGATGCGATTCTGGTAGCACTCAACTTACTGCGACGACGCAGTCTGGTTTTTATCATTTCTGATTTTATCGACGAAAATTACCATCACAATCTCAAAGCGATCTGCCGTAAACACGATGTGATTGTTATTCATCTATACGACGCCAGGGAGACCAATTTGCCCAGCCTTGGTATTATCCCCCTTTTTGATGCTGAAAAGCAAAAGATCGTATGGGTAAATACTTCTTCGAAGCAGTACCAGGAAAACATGTTGGGTCGTTTCAAAAAAAGAAGTGCTGAGTTGGAAAAAATTTGCCGGCAAAACCGTGCAGATTACATTGCCATTGATACCCAGGAGGATTATGTACCAGGTCTGATCCATTTGTTTAAGGTACGCCAGTATAGCAAAAGCAGTCAATCCTCAACCTGACAAATGTTTAAAATTGCCAACAGCACAGGCAGAGTAGCCCGGTACCGACAAGCTGATTTCAGACAGAACCTGATCAGATTCGCTATACTTATGCTGTTTTTTGCACCATGTTCCGCCAGTCTGGCACAACAGACGAAACCCAGGGGACTTTTTCTTACGGATAGTATAGAGGTGGGGAAACCGTTTTTCTATTCGCTCAGCTACTTGCATGCTCCCAATACCGAGTTGTTTTTCCCGGATACTACATTTGATTACAAGCCATTCGAAATTATTTCCAAGAAAAGTTTTCCGTCTGTCACTAATGCAGCCGGAACTGCTACTCTTGATAGTGCGATTTATCAGCTCGTCACTTTCGATGTATCCGCTGTCCAGACCTTACAAGTACCAATTTATATTTTTGTAAAAGGCGATTCTACCCCGATCTTTGGCAGAAGAGATTCGATTTTTCTTAAAAAAAGCAATCTGGAGCCGATCCTGAAAAACGAAGATTTGGAACCATCTGTGGCATTAGCGCCATTAAGCAGTGATTTCAATTTTTCTAAATTGATAGGTACACTGGCTATAGCACTCGGTGTAGTAATTATTATCTACTGGGTTTTTGGGAAGGATATATATAAACAATGGCGGCTTATAAAATTACAAAGGCGACATCTGGAATACCTGCGTTCTTTCAACAGGCTACTTCGTAATGCCAGGGAGAAAAACAATATCAAAGACGCGGAAAACGCGATTATCGTTTGGAAAAATTACCTCGAAAGGCTTGAAAAAAAACCCTTTGCTACGTATACAACAAGAGAAATTATTGACAATATGCCTGACGACGCGCTTGCTCAGGCTTTGAAAAAAATGGATGGAATTATTTACGGACAAGTGAAGTCCAACAATATGGATACATTTCTGGAAGTACTTAAAACCGGTGCCACCAAACTCTACCAAAGTAAGAGGCGACAAATATTAGACAACCCTGTAGCCTGATAAAGATGATGGAACAGTGGTTTTCGTTAAAATGGTTTGGGTATGAGATGTTCCGTTCTTACGAATGGGTTCATCCATGGTTTCTGTATGGAATTCCTTTTGTACCTGTACTTTTCTGGCTACGTAATGCCTTTCACCGCAAACACAAGCAACGGCTTGTAATCACTTACCACTCGGAAAAGGAAGGAACAGACTGGCTCACCTCGTTACGTTTTGTACAGCCTGTGTGTGTCGGACTGGCATTTTGCCTGATACTCGTTGCCCTGGCACGCCCACAAGTCGTTTCGGAACGCAAAGATCGGTTTTCGGAGGGGATTGATATCATGCTGCTGATGGATATATCTGATTCAATGCTGGAGAAAGATCTGAGCCCAAACAGGCTGGAGGCTGCCAAACAAGTGGCCAGGCAGTTTATCAAAGGCCGGCTACAGGATCGCATCGGACTGATTATCTTTGCAGGTGAAGCCGTATCTCTTTGTCCGCTCACTACCGACTACGAACTGTTATATGGGTATCTGGATGAAATTAAACCGGACATGATCCCTACCGCCGGAACGGCCATTGGAAGTGCGCTTGCCGTAGCCGTAAACAGAATGCGGGAAACGAAAGGTGATGGCAAAGTGGCCATCCTGATCAGTGATGGAGATAACACTTCCGGCAATCTTGATCCTACCACAGCCGCTCAGCTTGCACAGGCATTCGGAGTGAAAGTCTACACGATTTCGGTTGGGAATGTGGTCAGACCTGTGAGAAGGGATTCGCTGACGATATCAAATGCATTTGTTGATGAAGGGGAACTGCGTAGCATTGCTGCACTGGGAAACGGGAAATACTACCGGGCCACCGACAACAAAGGGTTGGGAGAAGTTTTCAAACAAATAAACCAGATAGAAAAAGTAAAATATATGGATGTCACTTCGCGTGACGTTAGTGATTATTACAGGATTTACCTTTACTGGGCCGTTACATTACTGCTGATTGCGATAGCGACAAAAAGCACCTTTATGGCCAACATACTCGAAGATTGATGCTTAAGTCTTATTATAATTTTGAAGCCGTAGAGGCTGGTTTGGATGAAGTAGGGAGAGGATGCCTGGCTGGCCCCGTTGTAGCTGCAGCAGTTATTTTGCCAAAAGACTATACACATATATTCCTCAACGATTCCAAACAACTCTCTAAATTACAGCGGGATATTCTGGAAAAAGAAATTATCCGTGAATCAGTTGCCTGGGCTGTAGCAGAGGTAGATAATATCGAAATTGATAAAATAAATATTCTGAAAGCAAGCTTTCTGGCCATGCATCGTGCAGTGGATAAGTTGCATACCCGTCCTGAACATTTGTTGGTAGACGGAAACCGCTTTACGCCCTACCCTATGATTCCGCATACCTGCATTATCAAAGGAGATACGCATTATCTTTCCATTGCAGCGGCTTCCATTCTTGCAAAAAATTACCGCGATCAGCTGATGTCGGAGCTGGGAGATCTGTTCCCACATTATGGCTGGAATAGGAATGTTGGCTACCCAACCATTCACCACCGGCGCGCAATACTGGAACACGGAACATGCTCCTACCACCGAATGAGTTTCAAACTACTCAAAGTTTAAAGTCAGGCTTTGGGCTTTTTGTATAGCGGTACGGTGCTGCATGGCTCGCCAAACATCAGGCTTTGAACCACAGGCTTCAGCAATGCAGTGATTTCCATGTAAGCAGAAATAGGTACCGGATATTTGCTGCAGCCTTTCACAACAACGCGTTTACCCCTATATTCTTCAGCATCTATTTTAGCAATTGCATCACTGAATAATTTAGCTTCCAAAACTTCCGTATCTCCGAATACAATCTCATGCGCGTACTGTTCCAGATGAACGGCAAGCAGCATGTATGCCCATGTAGGAACGATCGCATCTTCGGAACAAATCACCGCTACATTTTTTCCGGCATAGGAAGCCCAGTCATGAGATTTTAAGAAATCCCGAAAATCCTTTTCTTTCAGGATCATTCCCTGCCAGAGGTTATCCTTTATATCATACAAGACCCGTTCACCAGGGTGATATAATTCTTCAAGATCAAGTGAAATGATGCCGCTGGTTGCAACGCGGTTGACAATCTCTTCTGTTTCCATACTTCGTGATTTCTATTCTGAATGAGAACATCAAAAAACAGGAATTTGTTTGCCGGAACAAAAGGTTATTACATTTTAGGAAACCTGAGCAGGTTGCTTTTTCGGCGGAGGTGACATGAAATCTTTGAGATAGTATGGTTCAAATGAAGCAACATCTTCGAAGCTGCCGGCATTGTAAGCATGTTCCGCCAAAGCACCTACAGGCACAGCCGACGGACGAATATCTGCATTCAGAAATACCGCATTGGGGTTATCGCCCAATACTTTAATACATTTTGAAGCACCATCGCCAAAGAATACAACCCGGCGATTTTCCAGAAAATGCTGAAAAGAATTCTCGTCTATAATAACAGCTTCGGTAGGGCTCATTGTCTTTCCATCCGCATCAAAAACGGAAGCGTAAACTTCCATTCTCCGGGCATCGATCATAGGGCAAAACAGCAGCTCCGGTGAATGAAAAGGAATTACCTGCCATGCCATTGCTTCCAGTGTATTAATGGCCAGCAAAGGCTTGTCCAAAGCATAGCACAAACCTTTTGCGGTGGATACACCCACTCTTAACCCTGTATACGAACCGGGACCTTTAGCAACCGCAATAGCATCCAGATCCACTAATGTGACATCGGCATGCTTTACTGCCGTTTGCATCAGAGAGGTAAGCATAGCTGAAGATGATTTATCAGCAAACAAATCATAGCTCGCAAGCAACACTCCGCTATTATGAACCGCAACGGAACAACCCCGGGTCGAGGTGTCAATACTTAATATCAGCATAGAAAATGAGGAAATAAAACAGTCTGTTTCAGACTACTTTTTCTTCCCTTTCAGAATTTCGTTGTATCGATTTGAATCCTTTAAAAGAGCAAGCGCCTCTTTAACTTCTTTATCTTCTTCAAAAGAAGCTTCACGCATTCCTTTTTCAAGATAATAGTGTTTGATAATCTCCTCTTCCAGTATTTTTTTTATCTCCGCTTTCCCGATCTGCAGGTCGTTGTCTTTTGTATGAGAAAGTTTGGAACGAAGTGCTTTCAATTGTTCGTCGATCAGATCAATTGATTTCTCCTTCTTAGCCGCCGCTTCCAGATCATTCAAATCCCGCTCCACCTGGGTTGTGTAGTCGTACTCCTTGTCAGACAACCATTTCACAAATGTAGTGTATTCTGAATCCGACAAATGAAATTCCTTTGCAGGTTTAATTGTAGGATGCTCAAAATGGTATTTCACTGCATACTCAAAGAAAAGCCTGTTGCGGCCAAGTGCGGAAGCCAGAGGAGAATAAGTTTCTCTTTCTGTTTCGATATCGGGTAAGATCCCGCCACCGTCGTAAACAACTCTGCCATTTTTGGTTTTGAAAGCAGTCATCAACGAATCAGCGATTTTGCCGACACTGCCATCGTCATTTCTTTGACTGTAATTAATAGCCTGAATACACCTTCCGCTCGGAATATAGTATTTCGCGGTAGTGATTTTCATCTTGGTTCCGTAAGACAAATCACGGGTTGTCTGTACCAATCCCTTTCCGTAAGTCCTCTGCCCGATCAGAACGCCGCGATCATAATCCTGAATAACTCCGGAAACAATCTCAGCAGCTGATGCACTTCGGTTATTGGTAAGCACCACAACAGGAATATCAATATCCATAGCCGGATTGTAGGCCGTATACGTCTTATTCCATTCCGTTACCTTTCCCTTTGTAGAAACCACTTCGGATCCCTGCGGCACAAAAATATTGGAGATTTCAATTGCCATGTTCAGCAATCCACCGGGATTATCACGCAAATCCAGCACCACCGATTTCATTCCTTTGCCTTTCAGTTCCTGAAACGCATTCCGAACTTCTCGTGACGCTGTTGCAGTAAAGTCCTTAAGATCAATATAGCCTACATTCTCGCTGATCATGCCATAGTAAGGTACATTCGTTACCTTCACAATATCCCGATTCAGCTTTATTTCAAGTGGCTTTACGACGCCATATCTTTTGATTGCCAGAGTAACGCTCGTCTGAGTCTGACCTTTCAGGAGTTTTCCTGTATCAAAGTCCTCTCTGGCAGCTACATCTACACCATTGATTTTAATGATTTCATCGCCCAGTTGCAATCCGGCTTTTTGGGCTGGTGTGTCTTCATACACCATCATTACCGTATGTTTCCCATCCGCAGAACTTACCATCGCACCAATACCGTTGTATTTACCGGTGGTCATGGTCATGTAATCTTCAATATCGTCCTCAGCATAATAGACCGTGTACGGATCCAGCGTTCGCAACATATTGTCGATACTTGTTTTGATCAGTTGATTCGGATTGATTTCATCAACATAATAGGCGTTCAGCTCCTTGAAGAGCGTCGCATATATATCCAGATTGCGGGCAATTTCAAATAAACGGTCATCTTGGCGAAAGGAGAAAACCGCCAGTCCGGCAACGACGGGAACCGCCAGCCATTTGGAGCGAAAATACTTTTTCATCTGAGTCAGGAATTATCAGTTTGCAAAAATCAGGGTGCAGGAGGCATGTTACCCATTTTTTTCAGGGTTTGCTTCATGGCCTGTTCAATAACGTCGTAAGTTGTTATTTCTTTTGCAAGATACAAAAAAGCAATGTAAGATGGGGGAGCTTCGGCTATGCCGGAAACTAATAGTTGCTTGTGAAGCCGGTATGCTTCGCGACACCTTCGCTTGACGAGGTTTCGGTCAACAGCTTTTTTAAACTGTTTTTTGGCAACTGAAAATAATACCTGGGCGTGTTTTGAAGTGCTTTCTTTATCCCGGATGTAGAGCACACGAAAAGGAAAGAGGTAGAACGTCTGAACTTCCGAACTACCTCTTTTGAAAAGCTTGCCGATTAAACGAGGATCACAAAGACGCTCATTTTTTCCAAATTTTTGTTTCAAGTTTATTGCAGACAAAATCGTCTGATCTGCTTTGATTGCTCCAGCGGATCAGACGGTGTAAGACTGTAAAGATTAGAAATACAACAGGGTAAACCTGATGATGCTTCTTACCTAAACTTTAAAACCTTGACTATTGCTTATGACGTTTTTCGTCAGAAACAGTTAGTTTCCAACGGCCTTTTTTGCGACGACCCGCAACAACCTTGCGTCCGTTAGCCGTAGACATTCTTTCACGGAATCCGTGCTTATTTCTCCTCTTGCGATTCGATGGTTGAAAGGTACGTTTCATCTCTTTATCTAATTATTGCGCTATAAAATCTCTGCTACCCGTAATTTGGGCTTGCAAAGGTAGACTATTTATTTTAGTAAGTCAAAATTTATTAGCAATTTATAATTGTATTTCGCTCTTGGTCACCTCATTTAACTCAAATTATTGCCAAATTCTGTAAAAATCACAGTTTACAGAATGTTGAAGTTTTTGATGCTCTCTGTTTTTTACCTCAAACTTACCGTAGCGAGCGACCCTGTTTTTTGTCTCCGGAGCTAACCTTCGGCTTCTCCAATACAACCTCCTCAGCATTTTTATCCGTCCTCATTCCTATAAATGAAGGGTGCCTGAAAAGGCCATCCTGCGTAATTTCAGCGTAGCGCACCTCGCACACCAGAACCGGTTTGAGCCATGTAACTTCCATATCAGCAATAGTATATCTGAATCGATTGGGTTTATTATATTCCGGAATAGCATCAAAAGGACTTTTCTTCCTTATCAATGGTTTGAATGTGGCAAGGAGTTCCTTCTGTTGTTGATTTGAGAATCCGGTGCCCACCTTTCCTATATATTGTAGTGTATCTTTTTTATAAACTCCCAATAAAAGGGAACTGAATGCCTTTGGCGAACCGGCTTTTTTGGTATAACCCGCTATTACTACTTCCTGTCTTTTTTCAACCTTGATCTTCAGCCAGTCTTTTGAACGTGTACCCGGACTATAAACACTATCGGAACGCTTGGCAATAATTCCCTCTAATCCCATCTGTCGCGCTGCATCGAAAAAAGCTTTTCCTTCTGCCGCTACACTATATCCGCTCTTAATAATGCTATCGTCTGCCGGCATCAATTCTGCCAAAATCTTTTTCCTATTGGTGAGAGGCAACCCTGTCAAATCTTTGCCATTGAGCCAAAGTATATCAAATACATAGAAAAGTAATTGACCATCCTGATCAGTTTGCCAGTTTTGCAACAGTCCGAACCTGGATATACCTTCTTCATCAACTGCAACAACTTCTCCGTCTATAATAGCATGTATATTCCAGTTAGCCAATGCATCCGCAACCGGGAAAAATTTTTCATTAAAAGACTTTTTATTTCTTGATCGTAGACTCAACTCCCCATCGTTCATGAATGCAAGTGACCTGTAGCCATCCCATTTAATCTCGTATTCCCATCCCTCATCGTCAAAAGGAGAATCCACAAGGGTAGCGAGCATAGGGGTAATCTCTAAACTAAATTTCTGATCCGGTATATCTTTCAAATTTTCCATACCTGTGTGCGAAGGTAAAAGGGACTGTTATACTCCTAAATTTGAGTGACTTACACGAAGCCTAAAAAATCAATGCCATTAAAATTATTTAACCTTCTCAAAATCTTTTACAAACCCCCACTGTGCTCCCGGAGACACCAAATTCTTATTCAAATTACTGCAACCAGCTGTCCAAAAATCGATCTTTTTACTCATATACGTAACATTATCAAGCACTTAGTGGTACGATTATTTGTGGATATAGATCGAAACTAATTCATTCATCAAATATCTGGAAATCATGAAAAAGATAACATTAAACATAGCGGCGATAGCCATGTTTGCATCTGCAGCAGCTTTTGGACAGGTAATGCCTGCCACCACAGCACCAGGAAGTACCACACGTCCTGCGGCTCCGGCCGGTAGTACACAATCAACTACTCCCGCAACTACTCCCGGGAGTGTGAACAGTACCCAACCAGGATCTGTTTTGCCTGCAACTACTCAGCCAACAACATCGCCTGTTGGAACATATCCACAAACTACACCGACCACAACACAACCTTCGACAGCGCCGGCAGGCACTTCAACAACGGTACCGGGAAGTGTGACAAGGCCGCAATCAACGGCACCAGGAGCAGTGACTCCGGGGAGTACGGTACCAGGGAGCATTACCCAGCCGGGAACTTTGCCGGGAGCAGTAACGCCAAATAACACGACAGTTCCTGCAACAGGTACAACTCCTGTAAGACCAGGCGCAACGGTTCCTTCAACGTCTACAAGACCTGGAACTGTACCCGCAACAACCCAGCCCGCAACCGTACCGGGAACAAGTACACCTGCTACATCGCGTCCGGGAGGAAATACGCCTGCATCCGGCATACCCGGAGGGCAATAATTTTTCAGTAATCTGACATAAAAAGAGACTGCGACCAAATTCTGATCGCAGGCTCTTTTTATGATTACGTGTATTACAGCTTTCTGTCCAGCGCCTGATTCATCGGGCAATAACCTGTTGTACCTCTCGTGATCAGCAAACCTCCCACAAACGTAAGTCCTTTGCCCAAAAGCGTATCCTTTTTTTGCAAACCATAGTAGGTTGCCACTGCTCCGGCAACGAGTGATACAACTCGTTCGATATTATTAACATTTTGCACATCACTGATAGCCGAACCTGTAGAAGTGATTTTTTCCTTAATAAGGTCTATTGTTGATTCCATGATCTGAAGTTTTGATAATTTTGATGTCCTGTTATCAAAGACCATACCACAAGGAGCATATAAAAAGAGCAACCACTATGATTGCTCTTTCAGTATATCAGATGTCAAACTCAATGATGCTGATTTACATCTGCTTATCAAATGTCTACAATTACAAATTTCTGCTCAGACTACAGTTCCAGATCAGTCCACATTCTGTGAGCCATCTTTTCTACCATAGCTGCAACTCCCTGAAAAGCCCCGAATACGATACACAGAGGTAGTATTACAGGCAAAAAGATCAGCCACTGTAATGCCATTGTTGCATTGAATTTTTTCACAATTGGTGCTTTCATAATAATGGTTACTGCTAAGGAGTGTTAGAAATAATACGAGTCCATAATATTAACGAAATATTTTCAAACAATAGTTCGAAACACTGATAAAATTTAAATATTAAATGTGATTTTTCTCACAGAGGCATTATTTCTCACAAGAAATCCTCTATCCCTTGACCCATAAAAGCACCTTCCCCTAAACAAAAAAATTGCTAAGTTTGTATATACTAGTAAAACATACAATCATATATGGCGTCATCCGACATCATTCAATTATTGCCAGATTCAATTGCTAATCAGATAGCCGCAGGGGAGGTAGTGCAAAGGCCAGCTTCGGTAGTAAAAGAATTGCTGGAAAATGCTATTGATGCTGGGGCGACACACATTCAGGTTATCCTTAAAGAGGCAGGCAGAACATTAATTCAGATCATTGACAACGGTTCCGGCATGTCTGAAACCGATGCCAGGATGTGCTTTGAACGCCATGCAACTTCCAAAATCCGAAAGTCAGAAGATTTATTCAGCATCAGGACCATGGGATTCCGTGGAGAAGCTTTGGCATCAATAGCCGCTGTTGCCCAGGTAGAGCTGCGCACCAGACGAGAAGAAGATGAAACCGGTATTCTGATTAAAATTGAAGCTTCTGAAATAAAAACACACGATGCTGTCGCCTGTATTACAGGAACCAGCCTGTCTGTTAAAAATCTTTTTTTCAATGTTCCTGCACGCCGTAACTTTCTAAAGTCAAATGCGGTTGAAATGCGGCATGTACTTGACGAATTTCAACGGATTTCACTGGCTCATCCTGAAGTATCTTTGAGCTTACACCATAACGATACAGAAGTATTTAATCTTGGTGGGGGAAAACTAGTGCGACGAATCATTGATATATACGGTAAAAGCTACCGCGAACAACTTGCGTTTTGCCAGGAAGATACTTCCTACATCAGCGTAAGAGGATATATAGGTAAACCGGAGTTTGCACGTAAAACGAGAGGTGAGCAGTTCTTTTTTGTAAACAATCGTTTCATTAAACACAGCTACATGCATCACGCTGTGATCAGCGCGTTTGATGGTAGCATCGTCGAAGGAAGTCATCCTTTCTATGTGTTGTTTATTGAGATTGATCCGTCTCATATAGACATAAACATTCACCCCACTAAAACCGAAATTAAATTTGACGATGAGAAGTCGGTTTACGCCATCATTATGGCTGCTGTCAAAAAAGCAGTGGGTGTATACAATCTTTCTCAATCTATTGATTTTGAAGAAAATATAAACTTCCTTAGTCCGTCTCCTTCTGAAACGAACCATAATCTGGTGCCGCGCACGGTAATGCCCGACTGGGCGGCTCAATCTAAAAAAACGGATACAGGCCAATCCAAGTCTAATCTGACTAATTGGAATAAGCTGTTTGAAGGGCTACAAAATACGGAAGACCGCACCAGGGAGATCGTGGCATTTGAGACGGGAGGAGCTTCGTCTGCGGCAAGAAAACCGTATTCCGAGCCCGCTATGACGGTAGCCAGTAAGGTAAACCGCATGGCTTCCGAAGCAATAGCTGCACCGGAGAGCGACGCTGTGATATTTCAGTTACACAATCGCTACATCTTGTCGCAGGTTAAAGACGGTATTATGCTGATCGATCAGAAAGCAGCTTATGAACGTATTCTGTATGAGCGATACCGTAAAATGCTGACAAACCGCAATGGGGCCTGTCAGCAACTTCTGTTTCCTAAAACAATCAGACTTACACATTCTGATATGCAATTGGTGCAGGAAACCAGAAAGGAAATACGAAGTCTTGGTTTTGAGTTTGATGAATTTGGAGCCAACGAGCTAATCATAAGAGGCATTCCGGCAGACCTTCCGGAAGAAAGCGAACAGGATTTGTTTGAGGAGCTGGTTGAGCAATTAAAGCAAAGTTACTCTGATCTTAAACTCAATAAGCCTGAGAGCCTTTCCAGATCCCTGGCGAGGCGGTTCTCCATCCGGTATGCTGTGAAGTTGTCGCTTGTGGAAATACATACCCTTATTGACCAGCTGTTTGCATCAACAGATCCAAACCGGACTCCCAATGGAGAGGCCATTATTGTATTGTTGACGATGGATAAACTTAGCAGTATTTTTAAAGTTTAATTTGAAAGATTTACCCTGAAAACGAAAAAGACCAATCACTGATTTTTAATCGAATATGTTAGCCATTACCCCGACTGTCAGGAATTTATTGATTCTGAATATATTATTTTATGTAATCGATTCATTTGCGCTCAAAATCTCCAACGGATTTGCGCTGATGCCTTTGCTTTCACCCTCTTTCATGCCTTACCAGTTTGTTACATATATGTTTTTACATGCGAATCTGGGTCACCTGTTCAGTAACATGTTCGGGCTATTCATGTTCGGACCGCTTCTGGAGCGTATGTGGGGGTCTCAAAAATTCCTTTTCTTCTATTTTTTTACCGGAATCGGTGCGGGTCTTTTGTTCTCCGGAATAAGTTATTACGAAAACACACAGCTCAGGGATGCAGTAGAATTGTATCTGCAGCAACCCAGCCCTGATGCGCTTGCGGAGTTTTTCAGTAAACATGCCAAGGCACTTTACGAATCGAATCTGAGCTTTTTGAACAAATTCGAAGCAGACCCAACCAACGCTTCATATATTAATGATAGTGTGAATTTTGTGAAAGGCTGGTTTCAGCGTGAGATCAATATTCCAATGGTTGGTGCGTCGGGCGCTGTATTTGGTATTTTGATGGCATTCGGACTACTATTCCCAAATACTGAGCTGTTTCTTCTATTCGTTCCGTTTCCGATAAAAGCAAAATATTTCGTAACATTTTACGGATTATTTGAGTTATATTCAGGTATAAAAAACGCTCAGTCTGACAACGTTGCACACTTCGCCCACGTGGGAGGAATGCTATTTGCATATATACTGTTGAGATACTGGCGCACCAAGAAAACAAACTTCTATTGACCGATGAGCAATATTATAGATGATATAAAACGTGAGTTTTCCAAATCGGAAAATTCACTTGTTAAAATTATACTGATCAATACCGCGGTTTTCCTCGTTCTTTTGATTTCAAAGATTATTTTCACGCTTTCTCAGTCGTCCGGCGTCTATGCCTGGATCATGAATAACCTGCAGTTACCTGCATCTACAACAGAGTTTTTATATCGTCCATGGACCCTCGTTACTTACTTTTTCACACACGACGACATTTTTCATATTCTTTTCAATATGCTGTTCCTCTATTGGTTCGGACGTTTGATAGACGAGTATTTGGGTGCTAAGAGGGTGGTCGCACTTTATCTTTTGGGAGGTATTTTTGGTGGGGTGATCTACATGGTGATTTATAATATACTACCCTATTTCCAGCCACATCTTGAACAATCCCGTATGTTGGGCGCGTCCGCCGCAGCTTTTGCTGTTGCCGTAGGTGCATCCACGCTTTTGCCAAACTACACTTTCAATCTGATATTTCTGGGACCTATCAGAATCAAGTTCATCGCTTTATTCTATATCATCCTTTCTCTCGCACAAACTGTCGGTCCCAATGCAGGTGGAAATCTTGCTCATTTGGGGGGCGCTTTTGTGGGCTATTTCTTTATCAAATCGTTACAGAACGGTACGGATATGGGAAAGCCGATCTATGCTCTGACAAATCTCTGGTCAGGTCTGTTTAGAAAGAAACCTTCTATGCAAGTTACCTACCGGGAAAAGCAAGTATATAAAAGTACGAATGTTTACACAAGTACGGCGGCGTCAGGTACAATTGAAACACCTGATCAAACTGAAATTGATACTATTTTGGACAAAATATCCAAATCCGGTTATGAAAGTCTCACGAAGGAGGAAAAGCAAAAGCTCTTCAAAGCCAGTCAGCAAAAATAAAACGGGGATTGCTTACCTATTTGTTTAATTTTGTGCGTGTTTTAAGTTGATCTTGATTCACCAATCTGATACTAATTTCCTTCAATATGCTTATAACACCAGGAAAACTTCTTGCAAAAATTGAAACACCAGAAGATTTACGGAAGCTGGATCGTTCTCAATTGCCGCAGGTTTGTGCAGAATTGCGCCAATTCATAATTGATAATGTATCTGTTTACGGTGGCCATTTCGGAGCTAGTCTGGGTGTTGTAGAGTTAAGCGTTGCACTTCACTACGTTTTCAATACTCCCGATGACCAGCTTATATGGGATGTAGGCCATCAGGCCTACGGTCATAAGATCCTGACAGGAAGAAAGAACGAATTTCATACAAACCGGACCTATGGCGGCCTCTCAGGCTTCCCTAATCGCAAAGAAAGTAAATATGATGCCTTTGGGGTAGGTCACTCATCTACCTCTATATCTTCTGCACTTGGCATGGCAGTCGCATCCGCTCTTGATAAACATTACGAACGACAACATATCGCTGTAATAGGCGATGGTGCTATGACAGCCGGACTTGCTTTTGAGGGCATGAATCACGCCGGTGCTACAGATTCCAATCTGCTTATTATATTGAATGACAATTGCATGGCAATTGATCCCAATGTAGGCGCATTGAAGGAATATCTGACAGACATTACCACTTCCAAAACCTACAATAAATTCAGAGATGAGGTCTGGAACGTGTTGGGTAAAATGAGCAACTTTGGAAAAAGTGCACAGGAAGTTGTATCCAAAGTAGAAACGGTGATGAAGACCGCTATACTACGCCAAAGTAATCTTTTTGAATCATTAGGCCTCAGGTATTTCGGTCCTATTGATGGCAATGATATCGGCCATCTTACCGAAGTACTCAATGACCTTAAAAATATCCCTGGCCCGAAACTGTTGCACTGCCTTACTGTTAAGGGTAAAGGTTACGGCCCGGCTGAAAAGGACCAGACCAAATGGCATGCCCCTGGTATTTTTGACAAGATTTCAGGTGAAATTGAAAAGAAAATATTTGACAGTCCGCAGCCTCCGAAATACCAGGATGTATTCGGGCATACTATAGTGGAGCTTGCAACTGCTAACAACGATATAATCGGGGTTACCCCAGCTATGCCTTCCGGATCGTCGCTCAACA